>JBEKCN010000622.1:0-3712 GCA_050014855.1 Streptosporangiaceae bacterium
TGGAGAAGATCGGGGCGTTCGCGCTCACCGAGCCCGATCACGGGTCCGACGCGGTCATCCTCGAGGCGACGGCCCGGCGGGACGGCAATGAGTGGGTGATCAACGGCCGTAAGCGCTGGCCCGGCAACGCCGTGTGGTGCGACGTGATCGTCGTCTTCGCCCGTGACACGGAGGACGGACAGGTCAAGGCGTTCGTGGTGGAGAAGGACAACCCCGGCTACGCCGCGTCCAAGATCGAGGGCAAGGTCTCGCTGCGGATGACGCAGAACGCGGACATCACCCTCATCAACTGCCGTGTCTCCGAAGATGCCCGGCTGCAGAACTGCAACTCGTTCGCCGACGTCGCCAAGGTGCTCAAGGGCACCCGCAACACCGTTGCCTGGGCATCGGCCGGACACGGGGTCGCCGCCTACGACATCGCCCTCAACTATGCGCAGCGGCGGACCCAGTTCGGCCGGCCGATCGCGAAAAACCAGCTGATCCAGTCGAGGCTCGTCGAGATGCTCAGCGAGGTCACCGCTATGCAGCTCTACTGCATCCGCCTCGGGCGGCTGCTCGACGACGGCAAGATGAGCGACACGAGGGCCTCCCTGGCCAAGTACTTCTGCTCGGTCAAGGCCCGTCATGTGTGCCGCCTGGCCCGCGACATCCTCGGCGGTAACGGGATCCTGCTGGAATTCCACGTGATGCGCCACCTGTGCGACATGGAGGCGCTCATCACCTACGAGGGCACCGCGGAGATCCAGACGCTCATCGTCGGCCGCGACATCACCGGGCAGAGCGCCTTCGCCTGATGCGATCTGCTTCAGGCGTAGCCGCCGGCCGGCTCGGGCAGCCTGCGCAGCGCCTCCAGGGCGATGAATAGTTCCGCTGACGATCTGGGGTCCTGCAGCGAGCGTCCGGTCTGACGCTCGATCCGGTGCAGCCGGTGGCGCACCGTGTTGGGGTGGCAGTACAGGTGCTTTCCTGCCTCGATCGCGGAGCCCTGGAACGCGAAGAACGCAGCGAGGGTGTTCAGGAGCATGTCCCGTTCCGCTGGGTTGATGTCCAGCAGCGGCCCGAGGATCGTCTTCGTGATCCGGTAGGAGGTTGTCGGTGAGCTGACGACGAGAACGGGCAGCGGGTCCTCATCGAACACGTTCACTATCGGGTCGCCCGCCGGTGAGCTAGCCAGCGCGATCCGGGCGAGATGCAGCGCCTGCGACGTGCGCTCAAGTCCGGTGTACACCGGGCTCACCCCGATTCGGGCCACAGCGACCGAACGCAGGATCTCCACCAGCGCCGGGGTGTTACGCTGCGATCTCAGCGACACGATCCCCACCTGGAACTCGGGCAGCAGCCGCCAGGCCGACCCCATTCCTCGCCCATGCAGGCGGCTCTGGACCCGCGGCAGCGCGAGCCGGGCCACCGCGGGGACCTCCGCGGCCACCACGACGAACACGCCCTGGTACGGAAGCCCCAGCAGATCGGCCGCCTCCCACACCGTTGCCGTGTCGGCGATCCGCCCCACGAGCAGCGCCTCGACCAGCGCCGATCGTTCCTGGTCCTGGCGAAGGACCAGCTCGGTCCTGGCGTCCCGGTAGGCGGTGGCCAGTTCCGTGGTGAACAGGGTGTTCAGCATCCACACCTCAGATGCGAGGCTCACCAGTTCGGCGCCGGAAACGATCCCGGTCTGGTGTGCCTCCGCGACCAGAGTGTCCCAGATGAACCGGAAGCCGACCTGCTGCGAGCTCAGTACCGCGGCGAGCGGCGCCCCCTGCTCGGCCCGCCGCCGGCCGGTTCGCCGCGGGGCGGCCAGATCGTGCGACCCCGCGCAGCCGAGATTGCTGACCATGAATGTGAGATTGTCCTGCAACGACCGGTGCAGATCATCGATGGGAACCAGGCGGTCGTCGCCGTAGATGTCACTCTGATTGCCGTCGATCTCACTCTGCTTGAGTACGCACTTCAGCAGCTCGTCGGTAAGCGCGGGCAGCCGGTTGAGCAGCGCGGACGTGAGCGCGGCGCCTTGCGGATCTGAGACATTCGCATCCTGAGTCACCCTCGGCTCCTTTCGGCGGTGGGGAACCTCTCCCCATCGGCGCCATGCCCGTTGCGTCCGCGGTCAGCTCGAGGTGGCCGCCGCGATAGATATGCGCGGCCGCTAGGTGGGCCTGCACCACGCGGCGCAGCAGCGGATTGCCTATCCATCCCGGGTCGGTGAACCGGTGGTCCGGCCGGGACGGCTGAGCCTCAGCGTTGCTACCGCGATGCGGCCCAGTTCGCCGAGCAGTTGCGGTCCCCGACCGGCGACGAGCCCGGGCTGGGTGGCAAGCGCCGCCGCAAGCCGCAGGACGAAGCCGCCCGGGTTCACCCGGCGCAGCGCACCGAAGGCCGCATCAGTGAGCAGCATGTCTAGCGGCGCCGACACGGCATCCGCCGCGGCTGAGCCGATCGTATCGGTGTCGGTGCTCATGGTCTTCGATCATTCAGCCGAGCCTAAGCCGCGGTCGGTGCTCAGGCATCGGCTCCTCGTCACGAATCCCGGGCCCGGCGTGATTCCCCGAGCACAACCGTGGTCGTGTCACATGGCATAGCCAGGCCTTCCAGGCAGATGGACGGCGCGGCGAAACTCAGCTGGTCAGGCGGCGCGCCGGGCACCGCCGGTGGCTGGCCTGGCTGTCCGTCGACGTTGCATTGCGTGCATTGCGATACCTAACTACTTCAACCTGACCCCGGCCTGCGCCTGCTCGAAGGTGATAACGCGCTGCGGGTAGTTCTTGGTGAACACCAGCGACCGCTGCCACACCAGCAGGGTACTGAGCCGGTTGCCCCAGCCGATCAGGTAGAGCATGTGGATGAAACTCCACATCAGGTACCCCGGTGAACCGGTGAACCGGACGCCGGACGCGTCGGCCACGGCCGCCCGGTATCCGATGGTGGCCATGCTGCCCTTGTCGAAGTACTTGAACGGCGGCACGTTCGCGTCCCCGTCGAGCCGGGCTCTGATCACCTTGCCGACGTAGCGTCCCTCTTGGATCGCGGGCTGGGCCACGCCGGGCAGCTTGTTCAGCGACACCATGTCGCCGATGGCGAACACCTCGGGATGGCCAGGCAGCGTGCAGTCCGGCAGCACCGCGACCCGCCCGGCGCGGTCGGTTTCCGCGCCGGTCGCTTCGGCGAGCATGCTGGCCAGCGGTGATGCCTGTACCCCGGCCGCCCAGATCTTCGTGCGGGCATTGATTTTCTCCAGCCCGGCCGGGCTTTTCACCGTGATGCTGTCGGCGTCCATGTCGGTGGCCGTGGTGTCCGTCCGCACCTCGACGCCCAGCTTGACCAGATGCTTGCGGGCGTAGCGCTGCAGCTTGGGATGGAACGGGCCGAGGACCGCGGGGCCGGCCTCGACCAGGATGACCCGGATCTCCTTGGCGGTATCCACCCAGCGGTACTCGCGCGGCAGCACTTTCTTCGCGAGCTCCGCCACCTGGCCGACCAATTCCACCCCGGTCGGGCCGGCGCCGACCACGACGAATGTCAGCATTGCCTTACGCGGCGACGGATCCGGGACCGTCTCGGCACACTCAAACGCGTTCAGGATGTGACTGCGCAGTTTGCGGGCGTCCCCAAGGGTTTTCATCCCCGGCGCGAAGTCGGCCCAGTGGTCGTTGCCGAAGTACGCATGCGTCGCGCCGCCCGCCACGACCAGGGTGTCGTAGCGCCGGTGCAGCTTGCG
>JBEKCN010000623.1:0-3685 GCA_050014855.1 Streptosporangiaceae bacterium
GAGCGGTCGGGCTGGCGGGATTTGAACCCGCGACCCCTGGCACCCAAAGCCAGTGCGCTTCCAAGCTGCGCTACAGCCCGCATCTGAGGTGAGTGTAGCCAGTCCGCCGAGATCGCGACGGCTGCGGGGCGGGGATGCTGACGGCCACGGGGCGGGGAGGCTACGCGGTGCGGAAGTGGTACCCCTCATCGAGCAGGCGGGGCAGCACATAGCTGAGCGCGGCGACGGTCTGGGCGCGATTGCCGCCGCCGTCATGCTCCAGGATGATCGAGCCGCTGCGCGTGTTCCGCATGATGTTGGTGGTGATGGCGCTGACGCCGGGGCGGGCCCAGTCGCGTGGGTCGACCGACCAGTCCAGCGGGGCAAGCCTCATCTGCTGGCACTGGGCCAGTACGGCTGGCGACCAGGCTCCGTACGGAGCGCGGAACATGACGGGGGTGGTCCGGGTTGCTTCCCCGATGGCATCGCTCGCCCGGCTGATCTGGTCGGCTACGGCGGCCGGCGCCAGCTCGGTGAGGTTGGCGTGGGTCCAGGTGTGGTTGATGATCAGATGACCCGCAGCGGACACCTCGCGGGCGATCGCCGGGTAGGCGGCCACGTTCTCGCCGACCATGGAGAACGTGGCGATGACCCCGTACCGGCGCAGCAGGCTGAGGATCTGCGGGGTGTAGACGGGGCTCGGCCCATCGTCGATGGTGAGCGCGATGACCATCGGCCCGTCGTCGAGGTAGTACATGGGCTGGCCGCTGGCGGTCGGGGTGTAGCCCGGACCGGAGCCGTGAGCCGCGTCGGGCGCGGGGCTGGCGGCTGATGCGCGGGCCGCCGCGCGCTCGTTCTGCGACCTGGCGGCCGCGGCGCGGGCGTCCGCGCTGGCGGCCCTGTCTGGCCTGGGAGGAGCGGCCGGGCCCGACGGCTTCGGCGAGGCGGCGCGATCTCTTAGCGGACCGCCCCGGCCCTTGCCGGCAGCGAACTCACCGAGCAGGGCCAGTCCGCCCGCGGCCAGCAGGACGCGACGGGAAACCGTGGCCTTCCCCGGCCGGTGGTCGCTTGTCATCCAGGCCCCTAACCGCGCGTACGGGTCTTACCGGTACACACCAGCAAAGACGGTGCAGAGTCAGGATTGGTTGTTCTAAAACTGGATTCAAGTGACCACGCCGCTAGGAAATGCTGTCCACGCTGTCCGGGGCGGGAACCGGTGGCGGCTCGGGGACGGGAGACGGTCAGGACCCTGGCCGGCGGAGCATATGTCGCGCCCGCAACGCGATCTCGAGCTCGAAGCCGCGGTCGGGATCGCGCAGCTGGTCGCCGAACAGATCCTCCACCTGGCGCAGCCGGTACCGGGCCGTCTGCGGGTGCACGTGCGCATGCTACGCCACCTCGTTGGCGTTGCCGCCGTGCTGGAGCCAGGCCAGCAACGTCTCGGCCAGCCGATCCTGCTGGGCGGGGCGAAGGCGCTGCAGCGGGGCGAGCCGGGCCGCCCGCAAGGCGCCAGCCAGCTCCTCGTCGGAGAAGATGAGCAAGGTGGACAGGTGCTCGTCGCAGCGCACCAAGTGCTGCCGGCGGTGGCGGGCCTGGGGCCTGGGGCCTGGGGCCTGGGGCCGGGGGCCCGGGGGCCCGGGGGCCCGGTGGCCCGGTGGCCCGGGCGCGGGCTCGGGCTTCCTGGCCCAGCTCAACGCGGGCGGCGATACGGTGTCGGGCGTCAGCTACATGGTCATCGAGAGCCGGGACGACGAGGTGGTGACCCCGTACACCTCGGCGTTCCTAATGAGTCCCGGCGTCACTGACATCACGGTGCAGAACCAGTGCCCGCTCGACCAGAGTGATCACCTGGAGCTGGTCTACGACCCGGTGGCGATGGCCGACATGCTCAACGCCCTCAATCTTGCCAGCCGTGTGTCCGTGCCCTGCGTGCCGGTGCTACCTGTCACTGGTCCGGTCGGGCCCGTTCTGCTCACTGGTCCGGTCGGGCCCGTTCTGCTCACTGGTCCGGTCGGGCCCGTTCCGCCCTTCTGACGGCTGGGTCAAGAGGACAGCTGCCGAGGCCGGGCTACGTCGGGCTCGCCAGAGCCGGTACGCTACCCCGTGACGGCCCGGCCGGATCGGCTGGTCCAGCCGCCGTCGCGCGGGCGTAGCTCAATGGTAGAGCCCCAGCCTTCCAAGCTGGTCATGCCGGTTCGATCCCGGTCGCCCGCTCTCATGCTCCAGCCCAGGTCAGGGGCGGTACCCTCACTGCCGGCTCCCGGCGATCGCGAGCGGCGCGTGCCACATACGTGCCACACGGGTGCTCGCCTCACGCGCCTTGCTCTCCTCGTTCCGCCTTGTCAGACAGCTCCGTCGCGGGGCCGCGCACGTCGCGGACGAAGGTGCCGAGCGCCCTGGCGATGGCCTGGTCACGGTCGCGGGTGGCGTGCTGGTAGATCATCGCCGCGCGGACACTGGAGTGCCCGAGCCGGGCCATCAGCTCCTTGAGCGTGGCACCGGTCACGGCCGACAGGGTGCCGCCCGTGCGCCTGAGATCGTGGTTAGGCCGATATCGGCCTAACCACGAGCTCCGCCACACCTGCGCCATGGACGTGCTCCGGGCAAGGGTGGACACCGCCGTCATCGCCCTGTGGCTCGGGCACGCCGACATCCGCTCCACCGACGCCTACGTACATGCCGACATGACCATCAAAAGAAAGAGCCCTCGCCGCAACGACCCCCGCCGCCGTCCAAGCCGGCCGATACCAGCCGCCAGACGCCATCCTCGCCTTCCTCGAAAACCTGTAACTATGCCGACACCCTCCGCCAGCCGGAGCCCGCCCGGGCAGCCGCCCGGCAGGGCACCGGGATCCTGGATCGGCATAGTCCCGGTATCGGCATAGGCCCTTGCACACGCCAGGGACCAGGCCGGGCCGGGCGTTCTTGGGCTGGATGCCGTAGCGGAGCCAATTGGCGCAGCGCGGCGAGGACGGCTCGAATCGCAGCGCTTCGGCCAGCCGCTCGACGTGGATCAGCTGGGCGTCGGTCTGGGCCTGGTGGCAGTCGTGACTTGCTTGGTGAGGTACTTGGTCAGGTAGCCGATGCACCGGGCCGCGTCCTTCGATCCAGCCAGCACGCCCTGGGCGTCGAACCGCTCCCCGAACCGGGCCACGTGCAACGGCTCGTCCTGGTCGCCAATGGCATCGAGCGCGTCATCCCACGTCAGCAGCACTTCACCCGTGGCCGGGTCAAGGTAGGTGCCCGCGGCCTCATCCCGGACCGGCAGCTCGTCCCGGCGAAGCGGACGATCGAGGTTTCCGGCCACAATCTCCTTCGACGGGGATGAATGGAGCAGCGCGAAAGGTCACCCAATGGCTAAAGAAGCAGCGATGACAGAGCCCCGGCGGGTGATAGCCGGGAGACAGAGCGGCCAGCTCCGGCCGAGATTCGGCACCGGTGGCCCAGTGAAATCGCCTCGGGTAGTACCAGCTACGGCAGGGCCGTCCGAGCTGCGAGCGCTGAGGCGGTGAAGCGGATATGCGGTCAGCCTTCTGGACGGTCCGAGGGCTGAGGATTGCTACGGGCGGTGTCGGTGGCAGCCTTGAGCCGCCAATGGCAGCGGACGACCTTGCCGCCGCTGTTGGGTTGCCAGTTCAGGCGGTCGCACAGCGCGTCCACCAGCGCGAGCCCTCGGCCCGCCTCGGCGAGCTGCATGATCCGCCAG
>JBEKCN010000624.1:0-3680 GCA_050014855.1 Streptosporangiaceae bacterium
CGACCGTGCTGCGCTCCGCGTCGGGGATGCCCAGCGCCTCCAGGGCCACAGCGAAAATGGCCGGGTCGGGCTTGGACACGCCGACCACGGCCGAGTCGATGACGACGCCGACTTCGGTACCGGAGCCGCCAGCAGCCACGTGGTCGCTGACGGCCGCGTAGGCGCCGGCGTAACAGACGCCTCGCAGGCGCAGGGTCTCCTCCACCTCACCGGTGGAGTTGGAGACGATGCCGAGCGGCAGCCCAAGGGCGGCGATCCCGCGTAGCGCCTCGGTCACCCCCGGCCCCACGTGGGTCCAGGAGAATCCCTGCGTCAGGTCCACGATGTCGGCGGCCACGGCGTCCACCTCAGCCGCGGGGACGCCGCACGCTGCGACGAAGTCCCGCAGGTACTGCAGCCACCACTGGTCGTCCGGCGGCTCCCGGTCCGGCTTGTCACAGTCGGCCATCGCGCGGTAGTGCGCCCGCTCCAGATCGGCGACGCTGGGCTGCACGCCGACGGCCCGCAGCGGCGGCAGCAAGAGGTCCGGCGACGGGAAGATCATGACGCCGCCAGCGTCGAGCAAGATCGCGTTGACGGCAGGCGGGGTACGTTCGGTCGGCACGGTAAGACTCTATTGCCCCTGGCCGATCAGCAGTCGCGTGGCTGTCGGCGATCAGGGATCGCGCGGCATCATACCCGAGCCGCGACCTCGTCCGCGTCACCAGCGGTCCGGGATTTGTCACGCGGCGGTACGTCCCAGGCGCTGGGCTTGGCGGGTGCCTCGCTGAACACATCCACGCCGGAGGCCGTGCGGGCCCCCACGGCGCTCAGGCCACGGCTGGTGCTGATCATCTGGACCTGGTCCCGGCCGTCTCGTTTGGCCCGGTACAGTGCTGCGTCCGCCGCCGCGAGAAGATCGCTCAGCTCACGGCGCGAGCCGGCGTCGAGCGCCGCGACGCCGACGGAGACGGAGACCCGGACCGCCTGGCCATCCGGGGTGTGCAGTGACAGCCCCGAGATGTGGTCGCGAACCCGGTCTGCGATGCGGAACGCATCCACCGCTCGGGTGTGCGGCAGCAGCAGGACGAACTCTTCGCCGCCGAACCGGCCAGCCAAGTCGTACTCGCGCAGTACACCCGGCAGGCACCGCGCGATCTCCCTCAGCACCTCGTCGCCGAAGAGGTGACCGTAAGTGTCGTTGACCAGCTTGAACCAGTCGATGTCGAGGACCGCCACCGCAAGCGGCGTCCGGGCCCGGACCGCCCGGGCCACCTCAGCCGTGGCCTCCCGTTCCCAGGTCCGGGCATTGAGCAGCCCGGTCTTGGCATCGGTGCGTGAGTCGTTGAGCAGCTGAGCGTGGCTTAGGGAACGCTGCAGCAATACGAGCACGGGAAGGGCCACCGGCGCCAGGAAGAGGTTCCCAGCGGCAATACCGAACGTGAGCAGGGCCCCGATGCACAGCTCAGCTAGCTCGTTGTACAGGGGCTCGCGACCGAAGATGTCTTTGATCACCGGAGCGGACGGATCGCTGCCCTTGATCGCGGTCATGATCAGTACCTTGTTCAGCGTCGTCTTCACAATCCCGCTGGCGAAAACGGCGGCCAGCCAAGCCAGCCCCCGCAGAGCCGTACCGGGCGCCATCGCGCCGATCGGGCCGTCCAGCAGATGGAAGATGACGGACGCCGCACCGAACGACAGCGCAACAGAGGACGCGGTGTAGATGCGGCGGTAGGCTAGGGTACGCCGGACGCGCCACTGGATGAGCGCGAACCGTACGATGGGCGCGATAAGCACGTACGCCGGCGGCAGCAGGATAGCGATGGCCAGCTCCCACACGCCGTAGACGTCGTTGTTCACCCCCACGCCGTCGTCACCATTTTTCCGCCGCAGCTCGACCGTGGCGGCCGAGCACGCCAGCAGCGTGCCGAAGATCTCCAGGTCGTGGGGGCGGATGGATAGCGACAAGCTCGCAAACGCAATGGCCGCAGCGTGGGCAGTGACCACCAGAACGATGACCCCGACCAGCCAATTTGGTAGTTGCCACAGCGGCCACGCGCGCACCGAAGTCGCCCATCGAGCCAAGCTGCGATGAGCGGACGCCATCGGCACCTCCTCGATGGTCAGCGTGGTTACGGGTCGCCTGTCACGCGGCGCTGTTCAAAGTGTGCCGCATTAACGCCAAGAAGGATACCTACTGTCAGGTATCGACTACACCACGGCGTAAGTCACGGCTGGGCGGCAAACACTGTCTTAGTCGCAGATTGCCAGCGGTACGCCGTGAAATCATCCTGTATTGGATATTTCCGACATCAGAGACTTGGGCGGTATGTCTGGCTGGTCCCTCATAATGCCAGCCTGAAGGCCACCTGATCGTACCGGAGAAGGAGACACACCATGCAGCGCACCACCGGCTGGGGCTGACCCGCCCGCACCTGCCATCCGTACACACCCATAAGGGAGACACCATGCAGCGCACCACCGGCTGGGGCTGACCCGCCCCGCCCCGCTCATCCGCCCGCACCCGCGAAGGGAGGCACACCATGCAGCGCACCACCGGCTGGGGCTGACCCGCCCCGTCTCACCAAACTGACCCGCGAAACACTTGTCACGGCCCCGCCAGGACGGAGAACCCGTCAGTTACGTACGTGCTTGACGGCACCTCGACGTATGAATGCCCAACGATGAAGTTGCGATCCTGCAGCATTGGGCGTGAGCATTGCTTTTTCCGCGCCGCACGTGCTGAGAGTTACAGCTGGGAACAACCGGCGCGCTCCCCCGGCCAGAACCTTCATCGAGAGCTGGAACCTCCGATTACGGCACGGCCGAGCCACAAGCCAACACCCGCCTGCAGGGCGGCGATCAGCAGCGTGAAAGCGACGCCGATCATCGCGCGCGGCGGCAGCCCAGCAAGCGCCGCGACAACCCGCGCGGTAGCACCGGCCGGCGCGCCGCGCACCGACTGCCACAGCAGCGGCGCGCCCCAGCCCGCGGCAGCCATGACGAGCACGGCCGGTACCGTGTGACGCAGCCGCCAGCCGGCCCGCGGCGCGGCCAGCTCAGTGACCAGCCCGGCCACGAACGGCACGAACCACAGGCCGAACTCCGCGGTCACCGCGATCACCACGGCGCCGGCCACCACGACAGCCAGCCACCAGCCGAACCGCACTTGAGCCCACGGCGGGCCGAACGTCGGGCCGTGCGGCGCCCGCCCCAGCTGCCCCAGCCGACGCGGAGAGCGGGGCGGCGGTGCCCCGCCGAGCCGGCCGCCGGCCAGAGAGCCGAGCCGGTAGCTTCCCTTTTTGCCGAGTTTCCGCAGATCAGCCACGACTGGCCGCCAGCGGGAGCGCGCCGGGCCGCAGCGTCCAGTGGATGGCCCCGGTACCGGCGCGGGCACCGGCACCGGCCGTTCCCGGCATCGGCAGATAGCGGCCGTCCCACCAGTCCGTGATCAGGTTGGCGTACCAGGGGGACGCCGGGTTCTCGCTCTGCCCGCCCGGGTACACCCCTTCGGCGGTCGGGGACCCGCCGGAACCAGGGAACCCTATGACCATCCGCCAGCTTGGGCCGATGCTCGATTCCAGGCCGCCTTCGGCCGCGTCCACGGTCCAGGCGTCCCCGCTGGATGCGCGCGGCCCGTAGCCCAGGCCGGACGCACCGGTCAGGGACGGAAAGTAACGGGTGTGCAGCCGTCCCCACGT
>JBEKCN010000625.1:0-3678 GCA_050014855.1 Streptosporangiaceae bacterium
GGCACAGCTCGCCGACGAAGAAGCCGTTGTTCAGGATGTTGTGGTGGGACAGCGTGGCGCCCTTGGGGAAGCCCGTGGTGCCCGAGGTGTACTGAATGTTGATCGGGTCGTCCGCGCTCAGCGCCGCCTGCGCTGCGTCCAGCGCCGCCCGGTCCCGGCCGGGCCGTCCCAGGTCCTGCCAGTCCTCGCTGCCGAGCAGCACCACATCCTGCAGGTCCGGGCAGCGCGGGCGGACTTCGGTGATCATCCCGGCGTAGTCCGAGGTCCTGAACGCGCGGGCCGCCACCAGGGTGCGGACACCGGACTGGCGCAGCACGTACTCCAGCTCGCGGGAGCCGTAGGCCGGATTGATGTTGACCAGGATCGCGCCGATCTTCGCCGTCGCGTACTGGACCATGATCCATTGGGCGCAGTTCGGGGCCCAGATCCCGACCCGGTCGCCCTTGGCCACGCCTCGCTCGAGGAGCCCCAGGGCGACGGCGTCCACGTCGCCGGCCAGCTCGCGGTACGTCCACCGGCGCCCGGCGACCACGTCAGCCAGCGCCGCACGGTCGCCAAACCGGGCGGCCGCGCGGTCGAAGTTGTCACCGATCGTGTCGCCGAGCAGCGGCACGTCAAATGTTCCAGATGCGTAGCTGCGCCCTGGTGGCGCGCTGGACTGAGACACCGTCGTCCCCCTTTGGGCTGGTCGCGCTATGAACGATCACACCAGCGGGCGGGGGTGTCAACGGGCAGCCTCAGGCCGTGCCGCCGCTCTCTTCCTGCTGCTTGGCGACCTCGGCCCGGACCTCTTCCATGTTCAGGTCGCGGACGGCCTTGATGACCTGCTCCAGCGCGGGCGCGGGCAGCGCGCCGGGCTGGGAGAAGACCAGGATGCCGTCGCGGAAGGCCATCAGCGTGGGGATCGACGTGATCTGCGCCGCGGCGGCCAGCTCCTGCTGGTCCTCCGTGTCGATCTTGCCGAACCGGACGTCACTGTGCTCCTCGCTGGCCGCCTGGAATACCGGGGCGAACGTGCGGCACGGACCGCACCAGGACGCCCACCAGTCGACCAGGGTAATCCCCGGCTGGGTGACGGTGTCCTCGAACGTCTCCTTGGTCAGCTCGATGGTGCTCATATCTCCTCGTTCACTGCTAGTCGGGGGATGCACTGCTTGCTGGGGGCACTGCTCGCTGGGGGCACGGGTTATTGGGGGCACGGGGCGGCGCCCGTGGCGGGACCGCCCGTAGTCCCCGGGGAAACTCTCTGCGCTCTAACGCGGTATAACGCAGCCGCGCCAGCGTAATTCCTGGGCCGCCGGCGGGAAGGCTTGATCGCGTAGGCTCGTTGTCCGCGTGATAAATGTCCGCTACGAAGGTGAGGAAGCAGTGGCCCTGTCCAATGATGCTGCGGCGAAGTTCCAGGAGTACGCGCAGCCGGAGATGCTGGTCTCCACGGAATGGCTGGCCGCGCACGCCGGCGATCCCGGGCTGGTCGTGGCGGAGTCCGACGAGGACGTCCTGCTGTATGAGACCGGCCATATCCCCGGTGCGGTCAAGCTGGACTGGCACACCGAGCTGAACGACCCCGACACCCGGGACTACATCGACGGCGCTCGCTTCGCCCGGCTGATGTCGGAGAAGGGGATCTCCCGCGACACCACGCTCGTGCTGTACGGCGACCGGAACAACTGGTGGGCCGCGTACGCGCTATGGGTGGCCACGCTGTTCGGCCACCTCGACGTCCGCCTGCTGGATGGCGGCCGGGCCAAGTGGATCGCCGAGGACCGGCCGCTCAGCACCGAGGACCCGGTGCGCCCGCACACCGACTACCCGGTCGTCGAGCGGGACGACACCACGGTCCGCGCGTTCCGCCGCGAGGTCGAGGAGCACCTGGGCCAGCCCCTGATCGACGTGCGCTCGCCGGGGGAGTACAGCGGCGAGCTCCTGCACATGCCCGACTACCCGCAGGAGGGCGCGGTTCGCGGCGGGCACATCCCGGGTGCGAAGAACGTGCCCTGGGCCCGCGCCGCCGCCGAGGACGGCACGTTCCGCGGCCGCAAGGAGCTCGAGGGCATCTATCTGGGCGAGGCCGGGCTGGCCCCGGAGGACGACATCGTGGTGTACTGCCGGATCGGCGAGCGGTCCAGCCACACCTGGTTCGTGCTTCAGCACCTGCTCGGATTCCGGCACGTCCGCAACTACGACGGCTCCTGGACCGAGTGGGGCAACAGCGTCCGGGTGCCGATCAAGCGCGGGACGACGCCGTGACCACCGGCACGCTCAACCCCCGGCTGGCAGAGATCGTCGAGGACTTCACCTCGCTGCCCGGCAAGGAACGGCTGCAGCTGCTGCTGGAGTTCTCCGACGACCTGGCGGCCCTGCCGGAGCGCTACGCCGGTCACCGGGACCTGCTGGAGCAGGTCCCGGAGTGCCAGTCACCGCTGTTCCTGGCGGTCGAGGTGGACGATGGGGACGCCGTGCACCTGTTTTTCGACGCGCCGCCGGAGGCACCGACCACCCGCGGGTTCGCCGGCATCCTGCAGGCCGGGCTGGACGGCCTGGATGCGGACGAGGTGCTGGCCACCCCGGACGGGTTCACCGGCCAGCTCGGCCTCACCGAGCTGGTCAGCCCGCTGCGGCTGCGCGGCATGTCCGCCATGCTGTCCCGCATCAAGCGCCAGGTCCGGGCCAAGCGCGGCTGACCGCGCGCGCCAGCCGTCCACTTCCACTGGCCGTCCGCGCCGGTGGTCCGGATCCTTAACTAACTGACCCCTTGATCGGGCCAGCTCACCAGCTGAGCTCATCGGGGCCGGCGCACGAGGTCCAGCTCGCCGGGGCTCATCCGGTGGCCGGCGGCGCAGCGCAGCTCCAGCTCGACCGGCTCACCGCAGTCCCGGTGCCGCAGCCCGATCGGGCCGCCCGATGGGCTCAGCCACCGGTCGCCCCACCGCATCAGCGCGGCCAGCACCGGGAACAGGTCCGCGCCCTGCTCCGTCAGCCGGTAGGCCAGCCGGGACCGCTGGCCCGGCTCGCGGTACTCCTCGCGGGTGAGCAGCCCGGCCGCGACCAGTTCGCGCAGCCGGGCGGCGGCCACGGGCTCGCTGATCCCGGCCCGCGCCGCGAAGTCGTCGAACCGCGACGTGCCGTAGAAGGCCTCGCGCAGCAGCAGGAAAGCCGAGCGCGTGCTGACCACATCCAGCGCCCGCGCCATGGAGCACTCGGTCGCCGTCCACCCGGCCCGCGGTTCCAGCATCCCGGTCAGCCGGGGGAGGTCCGCCGCCGTCCCTGAGGTTCCAGCCATGTCTGCAGCGTATCTGACTTGTGCTCGGCTAAGTTAGTGCCCTACGGTCTAGCTATGGCAGAGCTAAGTCAGACGACCGCGGGTGGCACCGGCACCGCGGGGAACGCCGTGGCCGGCGGGACGGCCGGCGGGACGGCCGGCGGGACGGCCGGGGCCCCGGGTGAGCCCACCGCGGGCCGTCCCGAGGTCCTGATCATCGTGTGCGCCGGGGTCGTGCTGGCCAGCCTGGACCTGTTCATCGTGAACGTGGCCCTGCCGGCGATCGCCCGCGATCTGGGTACCCGCAGTCTGGGCGACCTGTCCTGGGTGCTGAACGGCTACGCGATCGTGTACGCCTCGCTGCTCGTGCTGGCGGGCAAGCTCGCCGACCGGCACCGCCGCAAGTACGGCTTCCT
>JBEKCN010000626.1:0-3678 GCA_050014855.1 Streptosporangiaceae bacterium
CAGCGGGGCCCGGCGCCGCGGGCGGCGGCATCCGCGTCCGCGGCGTGATCCCGGAGCACGGGCAGGAGCAGCCCGGCTGGGAGCCGGTCACCGACTGGATGACGCACGCCGGCGCCACTCCCCCGGACATCACCGTGGCCGGCGACGACCTGGCCCAGCTCATCTACACCAGCGGGACCGAGTCCCGGCCCAAGGGCGCCATGCTGTCGCACCACAGCCTCATCGCGCAGTACGTCTCATGCGTGGTGGACGGCGAGATGACCGGCGCCGACGTGGAGGTGCATTCGCTGCCGCTCTACCACTGCGCCCAGATGCACTGCTTCCTCACCCCCGGCATCTACCTGGGCGCGACGAACGTGGTGCTGCCCGGGGCCGATCCCGCAGCCATCCTGCAGGCGGTCGAGACCGAGCGGGCGACCAAGCTGTTCTGCCCGCCCACGGTGTGGATCTCACTGCTGCGCCATCCGGACTTCAGCCGCCGGGACCTGTCGTCGCTGCGCAAGGGCTACTACGGCGCGTCGATCATGCCCGTGGAGGTGCTCAAGGAGATCGGTGCGCGGCTGCCCGACGTGCGCCTGTTCAACTTCTACGGGCAGACCGAGATGGGCCCGCTGGCCACCGTGCTCAAGCCCGCCGACCAGGTGCGCAAGCCCGGCTCGGCCGGCCGCGCGGCGCTCAACGTCGAGACGCTGGTCGTGGACGACGCCGGGCGCCCGCAGCCGGCCGGGGAGATCGGCGAGATCGTGCACCGCAGCCCGCACGCCATGCTCGGCTACTGGCAGGACCCGGACCGCACGGCGCAGGCGTTCGCCGGCGGCTGGTTCCACAGCGGTGACCTGGGGGTCATGGACTCCGAGGGCTATTTGACCGTGGTGGACCGCAAGAAGGACATGATCAAGACCGGCGGGGAGAACGTGGCCAGCCGGGAGGTCGAGGAGGCGCTCTACCAGCATCCGGCGGTCGCCGAGGTGGCCGTCTTCGGGCTGTCTCATCCGCGCTGGATCGAGGCGGTGACCGCGGCCGTGGTCCTGCGGGACGGCCAGTCGGCCACGCCCGAGGAACTGATCGCGCACTGCCGGGCCCGCCTGGCCGGCTTCAAGGTACCCAGACACCTGGTCTTCGTCGATGCGCTGCCCAAGAACGCCAGCGGCAAGCTGCTCAAGCGCGAACTGCGCAGCACCATCGCCCCGCCATGGACCTGACGGCCTGGCCCAGTCCGGCGCGCTGGACGGGCAGAGAGCTCCGCCAGCCTGCCCGCCGCGAGCATGGTCGCCCGCGCCACCGACTTCCACGTCCTGCTCAGGCCCGGTCGGCGCCGGGGCCGGGATCACCCTGGTGCCCCGGCTGGCCCCCCGGAACAGCCCGGCGGGCGTCCACCTGGTGGAGCCTGCCGAGCCGGTCACCCGGCGCATCTTCACCGTCAGCCGGCGCGGCGGCGAGCGCAAGCCCGCGGTCCGGGTGATTCTCGACGCGCTGGCTGCCGAAGCCTCGGGGTTCACCCAGCCAGCGACGACCGCCGCCTAATCCGCTAATCCGCTAATCCGCAAAACCCGAGGAGGCCATGATGCCCCTGGTCCGGATCGACCTGGCCCGCGGCAAGCCGGCCGAGTACCGGCGCGCGATCGGAGACGTCGTGTACGCCGCCATCATCGATGTACTCGGCGCGCCCAAAGGCGACCGCTTCATCGTCATCACCGAGCACGAGGACGGCCAGATCGACGTCAGCCCCGAATATCTCGGTATCGAGCACACCTCCGACGTCGTGCTGATCGAAATCGCGCTCAACGAGGGCCGGACCGTGCCGGTGAAACAGGACTTCTACCGGACCGTCGCGGACGGCCTGCACGACCGGATCGGACTGCGCCGCGAGGACGTCATCATCTGCCTGGTCGAGGTGAAGAAGGAGAACTGGTCCTTCGGCAACGGTATCGCCCAGTACGCCGAATCCGGCTGACCTGGGCTGGCCGCCGGTGGCGTTGGTAAGCCCCGCCCTTCCCTTTGCCTTTCATACCCCCCTAGGGTATTCAGGTAAGTGCCGATCAGGCAGCGATCAAACAGTAGATAATCGGGCCAGGAAGGGAGGTAGATGCACGCGGTGGTACACGCCCTGTCCATTGCCGGGTCGATGACGTGGCAGATCGCCTGGGCGCTGATCCTCGGCTTCGCGCTGTCCGCCGTGGTGCAGGCCGTGGTGCGCCGGTCAACGATCGTCCGGCTGCTGGGCGATGACCGGCCGCGGACGCTGGCCCTGGCCACCGCGTTCGGCACCGCATCGTCGTCCTGTTCCTACGCCGCGGTGGCGCTGGCCCGGGCGCTGTTCCGCAGGGGAGCGAGCTTTACCGCGGCGATGGTGTTCGAGATCGCCTCCACGAACCTGGTCATTGAGCTGGGCGTGATCCTCGCGCTACTGATGGGCTGGCAGTTCACGCTGGCCGAGTTCACCGGCGGCCCGGTCATGATCGTGGTGCTGGCCGTCGCGTTCCGGCTGTTCCTGCGGGAAAAGCTGGTGCGCGAGGCCCGGCAGCAGGCCGACCGGGGCCTGGCCGGGTCGATGGAAGGTCACGCGGCCATGGACATGTCGGTCCAGGGCAGCGGCTCGTTCGTACGCCGGCTGCTGTCCGGGGACGGGTACACCGCGGTGGCGAACGTATTCGTGATGGAGTGGGCCGCGATCCTGCGCGACCTGGTCATTGGGCTGCTCGCCGCCGGGGCGATCGCCGCCTGGGTACCGGACTCGTTCTGGCGGGCGTTCTTCTTCGCGGGCCATCCGCTGGCCGCCAAGCTGTGGGGCCCGATCATCGGGCCGGTGGTCGCCATGTTGTCTTTTGTCTGCTCGGTTGGCAACGTCCCGCTGGCCGTCGTGCTCTGGAAGGGCGGCATCAGCTTCGGCGGCGTGGTCGCGTTCATCTTCGCCGACTTGATCATCCTCCCGATCCTGAACATCTACCGGAAGTACTACGGCGCGAAGATGGCTGCCTTCATCCTGGCCACCTTCTACGCGACCATGGTCATCGCCGGGTACGTGATCGAGCTGGTCTTCGGCGGCCTCGGGCTGATCCCGGAACGGGCCACCGCGAAGATCCCGGACCAGGGGGTCGCGTGGGACTACACCACCTGGCTCAACATCGGGTTCGGCCTGCTCGCGGCGGCGCTCATCGTCCGGTTCATCCGGACCGGCGGGCTGCCGATGCTGCGGATGATGCACGGCGACCCGGACGGCGGGGACGAGGGCCACGATCACGCCGCGCACGGGACCGGGGGGCATGACGGCCACGATCACGCCGCGCCCGGGACCGGGGGGCATGACGGCCACGATCACGCCGCGCACGGGACCGGCGGGCACGATCACCGTGAGCACCGCGCCCGCGGCGGGCACCCGCACCAGGGCCAGTCACCCGCTGAGGCGTGACGCGAGCGCTCCGGCGGGTCTGCTACCGGACGGCAACCGGCGTGCAGCCGGGCCAGTCACGGCGGCCGGGCATCGTCGGGCCATGAAACACATACCGAGCGCCGGTTCAGGCAGGATCCTCGTTGTCGAGCGCGACCCGGCCGTCGCATTGTTCGCCGAAACCGTCCTGGGCGTCTGGGAGAGCTTCGAGGTGACCTCCGTGCCCAGCGCGGGCGCGGCGGCGGAGCTGCTCCAGCGGGATGCCTGGGACCTGGTCCTGGCCGACTTCG
>JBEKCN010000627.1:0-3676 GCA_050014855.1 Streptosporangiaceae bacterium
CGGCGCCGCGACGACAGAGTCCCAGGCGCTGGCCGGGAAGCAGGCATTCGTAGTCGGCGGCGGTAACTCAGCCGGGCAGGCGGCCCTGCACCTGTCGAAGTACGCGCAGCATGTCACCATCCTCGTCCGCTCGAAGTCCCTCGCAGCGAGCATGTCCCAATACCTGATCCGCGAGATCGAAACCGCGCCCAACATCGAAGTCCGCTACCGCACCGAGGTCACGGGCGGCGGCGGCGATGGACGCCTGGAGCAGCTCAGCCTCCGGCACCGGGACACTGGCGATACCGCGACAGAGCCGGCCGACGGGCTGTTCGTCCTGATCGGCGCACAGCCATTCACCGAATGGCTGCCAGAGGCGGTCGGACGCGACGAATGGGGCTACATCCTGACCGGTCCGGACCTGGCTGAACGCTGGACCCTGCAACGGGAACCCTATCTGCTCGAAACCAGCACACCCGGCGTGTTCGCCGTCGGCGACGTCCGGCACGCCTCGGTGAAGCGCGTAGCAGCAGCCGTCGGCGACGGGTCGATCGCCATTCGCCTAGCGCACGACTACCTTGCCTAAGCGCTTGCGAAGCGCGGATCCCATCTGGCCGAGATAGGAGCCGCCAATCCAGCAAGCATATTCAGGCGCCGGGTCGATGGTGACCCGTGATCAGGTCCGCGCTCAGCCCGGGTCCGGCGGCGCCTGTCATGTCACGAGCCACTACTGAGCATCTCCTTCGCCTGGGCGATACGGTTCTCGTCGCGCCGGTAACGGCTGTACATCGCGCGGCCGTGCGGCCTGCTCACTCAGAGGCTAGCGACGGCCTGCTGGATCTGGGTGGCCGTGGTGTTCCCCAGGCGTTCCAGGGCCGCCTTGACGACCGGCCCGCCTAGCCTGGCCAGGCCGTGCAGTTCGATGTCGGCCTCGTCACGCTTACCACAGGCTGGGCTCCTCCAGGACAGGCCTGATTGCCATGTCCGTGCTTGGTTTCGTCCTTTAGATGACTAGACCGGATTTTGCCCGGATTTACAGTCGGTAACCATAACTGGGATAAAGAGTAACGAAGCTCACGCTGCGTGGTTACATGTACACCGACCCCCGGCGTGGACCTGGCCGTCCGCCGGGTCGTCGCGCTTTCTTCTCGCACCCAGCGCGTTTGGCCCGGCTGGGATATGGACAGTTGGCTAGGCGCACCCAACCGGAAGGACCCACATCATGGCGACTGAGGACAAGGCGGCCCACAAGGCCACCGAGATCAAGGGCAATGTCAAGGAAGGTGTCGGCCGGGCGACCGGCGACGACGAGCTGGAAGCAGAAGGCCACGCCGACCAGGCCAAGGGCAACCTCAAGCAGGCCGGCGACAAGATCAAGGACGCCTTCAAGAAGTAATCGCCTGATCCAGGTGATCGCCTGATCCACAGCGTGCCCGCCGGGCTGTGCCCGGCCGCGTCGCTGGCGGACATCGCAGCGTGGCTCCGCTACGGAGCCACGCTGCTGACGTTCCGGACGCAGCTCGCCAGCATGACGGTCAGCTCAGTTACGGAGCTTGCCGCCACCATGCTCCGGGTCGGCGGCGGCATAATCCTGACCGCGCGGGCCGATCCCCGTCCGTGATGCCTGCTCAGGCCGCCTGCCGCCGCGCGACCGGCCCATGAAATCCTGACTGGGTGCAGATGCGACCTGCTGCCGCTCCCGCCTGCCCGAAGCACATGGTGATGGGCCCCTGCGGGGGCGTGCGCGGCGACGGCAGCTGCGAGGTCATCCCGGAGCCCTGCGCGTTCAGTGTCCCCACGAAATGGGCCGACCCGCTGCCGCCGGTGCCCCGGGTGCCGCTGCGCCGCACGCCGCTGATCCTGGCCGATTTCAGCTCGGAGCCGTACTCGGTTCCGATGCTCAGGTCGGTGACGGCCACGCTCGCCCGGTCCTGCGACGCCGTCCTGGTCGGTGAGCACCAGAACCGGCCTGACTTCCCGCCCACGCTGCACGCCTCGCTGCTGATGGCGGCCGGGGCGCGGCCGTGGATCACGCTGGCCTGCCGCGACCGCAACCGGATCATCCTGGAGCAGGAACTGTCCGGCCTGCGCCATCTGGGTGTGGAAGCCGTCCTGTGCGTGACCGGCGACGCGCGGGCGTACGACGTCCGGCCCGACGTGACCCAGGTCTTCGACCTCGACGGGACCCGGCTGGCCGCGCTGGCCGCGGCCACCGGGCTGTCCGCGGCGGTCCCGGAGACGCCCGCCGCGCCGCCGCGCCACCTGCGGGGCTTCCGGCTGGCGCAGAAGCAGCGCGCCGGGGCGGCGGTGGCCGTGCTGAACCACGCCGCAGTCAGCACCGTGACCGCGTTCATGACGTCGGCCGCGCAGGCCGGCGTGACGATCCCGGTCATCGCCTCGGTGGCGGCCTACACGGACGCGCCGTCGGCGGCGGTGCTCAGCGGGCTACCCGGCCTGGAGCTTGATCCGGACGTGGTGCGCGGCGTGGTGGAGGACCGGGATCCGGTCGCCGCCGGCCTCACGGCCGCGGTGCGGGAGGCGAGGGCGCTGCTGGATGTCCCCGGCGTGGCCGGCGTGAATATCTCGGGCGTGGCCTCAGCCCGCGGATATGAGTTCGCGGCTGAGGTCAAGGCTGAATTGGCCCGGCTAATCCGGGAAGAACACGCGGATGACCAACGACGTCGATGATCCGATGGCCGCCGAGTTCGGCACCGTCGCGGAATGGACCGCGCGGGTGGCCGCGGACCTGGGCCCGGAGTTCTTCATCCCGGCCGCCTGCCGGGGCAGCGGGCAGCCCGCGGCGCTGGACTGGCTGCTGGCCGGGCTGGCGCCCCAGCCTCGTGACCTGATGTTCGATGTGGGGGCGGGCATGGGCGGCCCGGCCGCCTACGCGCGCGAGCGTACCGGCGCCCGGCTGGTCCTGGCCGAACCGGAGCCGGGCGCGTGCCGTGCGGCGGCCGCGCTCTTTGACCTGCCCGTCGTTGAGGCCGACGCCACCGCGTTGCCGTTCGCGGACGAGCAGGCCGGCCTGGCCTGGTGCCTGGGCGTGCTCTGTACCGCGACCGGCCCGGAGGTCCAGCTCGCCATGCTGCGGGAGCTGCGCCGGATCGTCCGCCCGGCCGGGCGGATCGGCCTGCTGGTCTACCTGGCCGTCACCGGGCAGCTGGACGACCCGCCGGAGGGAAACCACTTCCCGTCCAGCGGCCAGCTGAACGATCTGATCGGTGCCGCGGGCCTGGAGGTGACGGCCGCGGCCGACTCCGCGGGCATGCCGCCGCCGTCCCCGGACTGGCACGACCGCACCGCCCAGGTCGAGCGCGAGCTGGAGCGGCGCTGCGGGCAGACGCCGCAGGTCAGGGCGGCCCACGAGCAGAGCCACCGGATCGGCCGGCTGCTGCACGCGGGCCAGCTCACCGCTCAGGTCATCCTGCTCCGCCGACCCTGGGAATGATGGTCAGAGGTACTGCCCGCCGCCCTCGCCGTCCCGGGCCACCCACTCGACCGCCAGCACGTCCGCTGGGTCCAGCACGCTCCACCCGTCGTCCCGCGAGAACTCGACCAGCCCGTCCGGCCGGAGCCGCACCGCCTGCAGCGGGTGCTTCTCGTCATTGACGCTCCAGCGGCCACCTGGGCCCCGGAGCAGCATCCGTACCTGGCCCGGCTTGCCGATCACCGGTTCCAGCATGTCCACCACGAT
>JBEKCN010000628.1:0-3673 GCA_050014855.1 Streptosporangiaceae bacterium
CCAGGTGGCCCGCACCCGCGCCGGGGTGGCCGCCCTCATCGGCGCGAGCCCATTCGCCGGTCTGGCTGCCTGCCCATTCCCCGGTCCGCCCGGGTTCTCCCCAGTCGCCCTCGCCGGACCAGCCGTCGGCCCCAGCCGGATCCAGCGTTCCGGTGGACTCCCATTCCGCGACCGGCGCGGCGTCCCAGTGACCGGTGGCGCCGGGCCCGGTGCTCGCCGGGGTGTCCCACTGCCCGGATGTGGCGGCCGTGTGCTGGTCGTCAGCCCCTGGCTGGTCGTTCCAGGTGTCGAAGTCGTGCCCGGGATAATAGATGGGGTCGGGCCGGCCGGGCCCAGGCGGGAAGCCGCGAGCCGGCCCGCGGGCGGCCGCGCCGCCCGCCCAGGGGGCGGCAGCCCACTCGCCGCTGCCGTAAGCCGCTTCGTCGTCGCCGGGGCCCTCACCGGCGGTGCCGCCGGGCGCGGCCGCGCCGTTCGCCGCGCCCGGCTCCAGCGCGGCGGGAGGCAAGTATGCGGGAGGCGAGTATGACCGAGGCCGGCCGGACCGCTGGCTCTGCCAGGCGTCGGGCGTACGCGAGCCTTCCGTGCCCCGGTGTCCCATAAAAGTGAGGTTATCGTTCTGCTCCGGCGCGGCAAGGTGGTCGCGATATTTTCCCGTTACACTTAGTCGCTGTACGCTCTCAGAAAGTCTTATGTCACAGCTTTCCCTGGCGGGACGCCGCCGCGGGTCTCCGGTCCCCTTCCGGCCGTGCCTCCGGCGCCGTAATCCACTTGCTTTGCCAAGCACGCTTGACAGCGAGTATTCTTTGCATTCGCGTCCATGTGTTGTGAGCATGCACGCGGCGCCCGGGCAGGCGGTTCCGCTTGCGGGCGCGGCCGATGCGGTCGGCCTCCATTCCGGTGGCCACCGCGATACGGGTTCCTCATCAGAGTCCCACATGCGAAAGGCTCGACTGTGCGCACGTTCAGTCCGAAGGACAGTGACATCACGCGGCGGTGGCACGTTATTGACGCGTCCGATGTCGTTCTCGGCCGGCTGGCCAGCCAGGCCGCCGTGCTCCTGCGCGGCAAGCACAAGCCGATCTTCGCCCCGCACGTGGACACCGGCGACTTCGTGATCGTCATCAACGCGGACAAGATCGCCCTCACCGGCAACAAGCTGGAGCAGAAGCGGGCGTACCGGCACTCCGGTTACCCGGGTGGACTGCGGGCGGTCGGCTACGCCGAACTGATGGAGAAGCACCCCGAGCGCGCGGTCGAGAAGGCCGTGCGGGGCATGCTCCCGAAGAACTCGCTGGGCCGCAAGACGCTCCGCAAGCTCAAGGTGTACGCGGGGCCGGATCACCCGCACCAGGCTCAGCAGCCGGTGCCGTTCGAGATCACCCAGGTTCCGCAGTAAAGACCACCCAGGCCGCGGGCCGGGGCCGCACGCCCCGTCCGCGGCGCGCAGAGATGACCGCCGAGCAGACGACAGCTCAAGGCCAGGAAGCACGAGGAAGTAACCGTGGCTGAGCCCACAGGGGTAGAGACGCCCGTCGATGACGCAGGCGTAAAAGGCGCTGACTTCGGGGAGCTCGAAGGAGCCGACGTTCCCTCCGAGTACACCAGCGAGACGCCGGCGGACGCCGCCGGGCAGCCGGCGCGCCGCCCGGTGACCACCGGCCAGAGCGCCGGGACCGGGCGCCGCAAGGAAGCGATCGCGCGGGTCCGCATCGTCCCCGGCACGGGGCAGTGGCAGATCAACGGGCGGCCCCTGGAGGGGTACTTCCCGAACAAGGTGCACCAGCAGATCGTCAGCGAGCCGCTGGTCACCCTGGGCGCGGAGGGCCAGTTCGACGTGATCGCCCGGATCAGCGGGGGCGGGGTCACCGGGCAGGCGGGAGCGCTGCGGCTCGGAGTCGCGCGGGCGCTGATCCTGATCGACGTGGAGAACCGCCCGGCGCTGAAGAAGGCCGGTTTCCTGACCCGCGATCCCCGGGTGAAGGAGCGGAAGAAGTACGGCCTGAAGAAGGCCCGCAAGGCACCGCAGTACTCCAAGCGTTAGTACGCCGGACGCGGCGGCCGCTACCGGCGCTTAGCGTTCTGAGCGCCGGTGCCCGGAGTCCTGGTACTCCGGGCACCGGCGTTGCGCGTCTTGTATCTAAACGGAACCTCGCCGACTTGGAGCGTAACTTCATGGGCCGTCTGTTCGGTACTGACGGTGTCCGAGGCGTTGCTGGCCGTGATCTGACGGCACAGCTGGCCCTCGATCTGTCCGTAGCGGCCGCGCATGAGCTCGGCTTGCGGGATCCTCAGCGCCCGGACGGCGCGCCCGCCCGCCCGCGTGCTGTCGTGGGCCGGGATCCGCGTGTCTCCGGTGAATTCCTCGAAGCCGCGGTCGTCGCCGGGCTGGCCAGTTCCGGGGTCGACGTGCTGCGGCTCGGGGTGCTCCCTACGCCCGCGGTCGCCTATCTGACCAAGGCCCTGGACGCTGACTTCGGCGTGGTCCTGTCGGCCAGCCACAACCCGGCTCCGGACAATGGGATCAAGTTCTTCGCCCGGGGCGGGCGCAAGCTTCCCGACGCCGTCGAGGACCGGATCGAGCGCTTCCTGACGCAGAGCCGCCCGGACGGCCTGCCCGCCCACGGATTCGGGCGGGTGACCGACGCCGAGGCAGAGCAGGAACGCTATCTGCAGCACCTGCTGGCGTCCCTGGGCGACGGCCCGCTGCCGGTCCGGCCGCCGCTGGCGGGCCTGCGGGTGGTGGTCGACTGCGCACACGGCGCTGCCTACACCATCGCGCCCGAGGCGCTGCGCCGGGCGGGTGCCGAGGTCATCGCTATCGGCGTGCAGCCCGACGGCTACAACATCAATCAGGGCTGCGGCTCGACCTGCCTGGACGCTGTGGCCGCGGCCGTCCAGGCCCAGGGGGCTGACGTCGGCATCGCGCACGATGGGGACGCGGACCGCTGCCTGGCGGTCGACGCCAACGGCCAGGTGGTGGATGGTGACCAGATCCTCGCGGTGCTCGCTACCCACCTCAAGGAGGAAGGCCAGCTCGCCCGGGACACGGTCGTCGTTACCGTCATGTCGAACCTCGGCTTCCGGCTGGCCATGAGCGACGCGGGCATCCAGATCGTCGAGACCCCTGTCGGGGACCGGTACGTCCTGGAAGCCATGCTGGACGGGCATTACGTCCTGGGCGGCGAGCAGTCCGGCCACATCATCCTGGCCACGCAAGCGACGACCGGCGACGGCATCCTGACCGCCCTCCAGCTTCTCGCGGTGCTGGCCGGCCGCGGCGTGACGCTGGCCGAGGCGGTCAAGGTCATGACCCGGTACCCGCAGGTCCTCATCAACGTCCCCGCGGACAAGACCCGCGCCGCCGACTTCCCCGAGATCGACCGCGCGGTCGCAGCGGCCCGGGACGAGCTGGGTACGTCCGGCCGCATCCTGGTCCGCCCCAGTGGCACCGAGCCCGCCATCCGCGTCATGGTCGAAGCCGTAGACACCGCCCAAGCCGAGTCCATAGCCCGCCGCGTAGCCGAAACCATCAGAACCGTCCTCTAACCCGTGATCATGGGGATCGGCGTCGACATCGCGGACGTCGCGCGGCTGGCCGCCGCGCTGGACCGTACCCCGGCCCTGGCCGAGCGCCTGTTCGTCGACGCCGAGCGCGGCTGCCTGTCACCTCGCT
>JBEKCN010000629.1:0-3673 GCA_050014855.1 Streptosporangiaceae bacterium
GCTGCCGCCTCCATCGGCCAGGTGCACCGTGCCGTCTGGCACGACGGGCGCCAGGTTGCCGTCAAGGTCCAGTACCCGGGCGCGGGAAGGGCGCTGATCAGCGATTTCAAGCAGCTGAGCCGCTTCGCCTGGCTTTTCGGCGCGCTCATGCCTGGTCTGGACGCCAAGCCGCTGCTCGCCGAGCTGCGGGACAGGGTGGCTGAGGAACTCGATTACCGGCTGGAAGCTGCCGCCCAGCAGGCTTTCGCCGCTGCCTACGCCGGCGATCCGGATGTCTGCGTCCCGGGTGTGGTCTGCGTCAGCGACCACGTGCTGGTCAGCGAATGGCTTGGCGGCATCCCGCTGGCCAGCATCATCGCCGGCGGCACGGCCGCTCAGCGGGACCGGGCGGGCATCATGATCATCCGTTTCCTGTTCTCGGGTCCGGCGCGGGTCGGGCTCCTGCACGCGGATCCGCACCCGGGCAACTTCCGCCTGCTGGCCGACGGGCGGCTGGGCGTGCTCGACTTCGGCGCTGTCGCCCGGCTGCCAGACGGCTTCCCGGCCATCTTCGGCAGGGTGCTACGGCTCGTGCACGAAGGCGGCGACCTCGCCAAGCTTGAGGACGAACTCCGGTCGTACGGCTATCTTCGGGACGGCGTCAGCGTTGACCTGACTGCGCTGCGCGCCTTCCTGGCACCGCTCGCCGAGCCGTCCCGGGCGGAGTCGTTCAGGTTCAGCCGCGAATGGCTGCGCACCGAGACAATGCGGGCATCGGCCTTGCGTTCATCCAGCGTTCTGCGGCAGCTCAACCTGCCGCCCTCTTTCGTACTCATCCACCGGGTACTGGCATCTGGCCTGGGCGTGCTCTGCCAGCTCGAATGCGAAGCGCCCTTCCGCGCTGAAGTGCTCAAATGGATGCCCGGATACGCGGACCCAGCTAAGCCTGCGCCGCAGCCCCAGCCAGCCTGTGCCCGGTCAGCTGCCCCAGCCGGATCCGCGCCGCCAGCTACCGTCAACGGGCATGCCAGATCTGCGCCGCCAGCCAGGCCAGAGGAGCAGGCAAGCTCCATGCCGCCGGCCAGAGCGCAGCCGCGGGAAAGGACGGCACAGCCGGCTCAATCTGCGTGGCCAGCTAGGCCAGAACAGATAACATGGTCGTACGCGCAGTGGAGGGATATCATGGTTAAGCTGCCGCGCCCCCGGGCGCCTGCGAGGTTCCGCACCATATTCCCGGACCTGGCCGACTGGCTGGAATCCCCGTGGACAGGACCGCCGCCGTTCCTGGCGGGCCAGGTGTTCCGGCTCGAGGAATCGATGCAGGACGACCGTTATGTGATCCGGGCCGAACTGCCCGGCCTGGACCCGGAGAACGACATCGAGGTCACCGTCGACGGCCGGATCCTGACCATCCGCGCCGACCGCCGCCAGCAGGACGACGGGCCTTATCACTCGGAGTTCCGCTACGGATCGCTCGCCCGCGCGGTCAGGCTCCCCGCCAAGGTCGACCCCGCGGACATCGCCGCCCGGTATGACAAGGGAGTCCTCGAGGTCAGCGTCCCCGCCGGGACGGTCAAGCCAGAAGGCACCCGGATCCCCATCGAGGACGTCGACACGATGCCCGGGAAGCCGCCTGACCAGACCGGATGAAGAATCGGCACGGGCCGGAGGCGGCTGTGTGATCACTTCCTGGACAGGAAGCGCAGCCGCGCCGCCCGCGCGTCCCATGAGTAGATGACTGCCGTCCCGGCGATGACATCGTGCAGCGCCCGGCGCCGGTCTCCCAGTAGGATGCCGACGAACCCCAGTCCCAGGAACAGGAAGCTCAACGGGAGCGCCAACGTACGCACGACCGCCCGGCGCCCGCTTACGTCGGCGCCGCTGTCTGTCACGACTCGCACGCCGAACAGTGCCATGCCGACGGTCCTGCCGCTCGCGGCCCAGGAGTGGGCGAAGTAGATGAACGCCCAGACTGCATAGGCGATAATCACCCAGATGTCGCCCCTGTACCAGGTGATGTCCTTGCCGGTCAGCACCAGCGCCGCGAAGGAGATGGCGGCCAGGGCGAGCATGAACACGCCGAGACTGACCCCCACATCCACGGCGAAGGCGGTAAAACGCGATGCGAAGCCCGCGTACTTCCCCTGCAGGCTCTCCCCGGCGATGACCGGAGGCCCGGAGGGCGGGGCATCGCCCGCACGCACGGTCATGACCCCGCTCCGGGCTGCTGCCGGTCAGGCGGACCGGGCGGGCCGGTGTACGGGCGGCGGCGAAGCCGCCCTATCCAGCGGGCAATGAACTCATCGAGCCCCACGGTCTGGCTGCGGACCACGTCGAGCACATCGCCCGCGACGCCGCTGGAGGATGCGGCGATAACGGCGCCGAGGTCGGTCTGCTTGACCAGTGTCTCGACGTCGATGCGCTTGACGATGTCATTCAGGTCCATCCGCTCGAGCAGGCGGTCCAGGTCGATCCGGTCCAGCACCCGGTTGATGTCGACCTGATCCAGCACGGCGTCCAGGTCGACCTGGTCCAGCACCGCATTCACATCCAGCGCGGAAACCACAAGCTCAACCGCACGCTCGGCGACGGCCTGGGCCCACGCCTCGGAGCGCGGGACCGGCCGGACCTCCGCGAAGCGCCGTCGCTCAGACGAGTTCACGACGTAAGTATCGCTGCTCTACGCGAGCCTGGGCCAGCCCCTTCAGGGGAAACCGTCACATCCGGGCGACGCGAGCGACAAGGTAGGGGGACGGCTGACGGAGCAGTCCGGTGTGTATACCCTTCCCCCTTTTGCGGCTGCACGCCGGGATCTTCTACGCCAACGGCTCCAGGCGGGTGAGTCCTGACTGGTGATCGAGGCGAACCTGGTGATGGTGGCCTTGGGCGCCCGCGGCGAGTAGCCCGCTGCGGCGGGCAGGCCGGGCGGTCGCCGGGCAGGCCCCAAATGGAATGCCGAAGGTAAGTGCCTCCGAAACGGATTACAGGCGGGCATCTCCCTGGTTACGCTGCCCTGATACGGACAACCTGAAGTGCTGCCGCTGAGCCGTTGCTCCGGCAGACATACCCACCTGGCAGCAGCCGAGGCGGGTATATAGCGATGAGGGGGCCATGGGCATCCAGGCGGTTACCGCTCGCATGAATACAACGGCGGCACGGCTGGCCGGATGGCTCGGGCGGCATGACCGCCAGGACGGCCTGGCGCGCCAGGATCCGGCCGACCTCTGGCGTGCCGGAGGACAGGACGCTGGTCACGTCGGCCGGTCGGCCGGGCAGCCCAGCCGGCTCCGGTCGTTCGACCCGGCCCGCGTCGCCGACCTTGAATACCGGGCTTGGATCGGGTACTACCGGCATGACTGGCATCAGGCGCTCATGGCTTTCGTCAGGCTGATCAGGATGAGTCTCGGCATGAACTGGTGGCGGACCCTGCACGCCGCCTGGCTAGCGCTGCGCGCCATCCAGCTATGGGCGCCCCTCCCAGACAACGACCCCGACGGCGCACGGGACCGCATGCGGCGGTTTTTCGCCCTGGTCAGGCTAAGCCACGGCAAGCCGGCCAGCCCGGCTAAGGCCGCGGAGTTCGAGGTCGACTGGTGGAGGGTGCACCGGCAGGTCCAGTACTCGACGGCACCAGGAGGCTCCGATGATGAGCTGGTGGAGTCGGTAACTCGCCTTTACTGCTATCTCTTCGGTG
>JBEKCN010000630.1:0-3659 GCA_050014855.1 Streptosporangiaceae bacterium
CAGCCGATATCCAGGCCGGTGACGGGGCGGTCAGGCAGGAACTGGCCGATCCTGCGCACCGGCGCCTCGTCGGTGGTGCGCAGCGAGTCGTAGACGGCGGCTACCCGCTCGAAATGGCCGCCCACCGTCACCTCCGGCACCTCCCCCCGCTGGGCCTGCTGGCGACCGTCATGCGCTCACCCTTGCTCAGTTCACACACTGTTCACCCGTACGACAAGACCAGGATCCCCATGGGTGCCGTGTGGCGCGCGTGTGACGGAAGGCAACGTCACTGCGACGGGCCTGGCATCATGAGATGCGATGAGCAATTCAAGTTCCCGCCGCTTCCCTGTGACCGTTACCCATCTTCCGGTCACGCGCTGCCAGATCTGCCACCGCACCGTCGCCTACAGGCCCGGGAACCTCAGCGAGGTCCTGACCGAGCACTACCGCCGCGCCCATCCCCAAGCGCTCGGCCTCCCTTCCCGGTAGCCGGCCGCTGAGACCCTCAGCGCTGTCCCGCAGATGCCGCCACGGGCCTGCCCAATCGGGACGAACTTGCCGCAGGGCTTGACCGGAGGACAGCGGTCACGGAACGTGGTCGATCCATGATGACGACACACACGAAGAACCGCCCGCACGTCGGCCGCGGTCTGCCGGCACGCCGTCATCGGCGCGCCGAAAGGTTTATATGCGAGTACCACCGCGCCCCGGCGTGGCTGGGGAAGCTCTCAGCCGGCTCCTGCTCGGCCTACTGGAACGGGGAGTCGCCTGCATGGTTTCCCTAACCACGGCCGAGGCTGGGGTACAAGGTTCGCGGGATGACAGACGGTGCCACTCGGCCTAATCTCATCCGGTTCAGTCGGCAGGGGGCTGCGATGTATGACGCGATCGCCCGCACATGACGCGGACCGGCGGCGCAGCAGATGCCCACACGGTCCATCCCGAGGTCGCGCTTGGAACGCGAATTGCGCCATCTCGAAGCGCGTGCATCCGAACGGCTCAAGCGCGAGAGGGAAGGCCCCGCTGCGTGGTCCCGGACCATAGGGCCTGCATCGTCGGCGAGGATGCGGCATGCCTCCGCGTAGCCGTACCCGTCACGCGTTTGATCTGGGTGCGCTGGTGCCAGCCTCACCATCGCGGGCAGCCCGAGCCCCCGGATGACCTCCAGCGCGATGAGCGCCTCGCCGAGGTAGTCATTGGTCTCGGAGATGACGGATCACGCACCGATTCGGCAACGAGCCTCCTGCCCGGGTCAGCCCTTGGTGGCATGGGCAAGCGCCCTCAAGGAGACGACCTGCTCGGTGTTGCCGATGACCACCAGGACGTCCCCGTCCTTAATCTGCTCCTCCGGCGCCGGGTTGGTGCGGAAATCCTGGCTCGGGTGGCGGACGGCGAGGACCAGCGCACCGGTGCGGGCGTGGACCCGGGCGCTGCGCAGCGTCTGGCCCACGAGCGGCGAGCCGGAGGGGACGTCGATCTCCTGGAGGCGGAACTCCAGGCTGGCGTCGTGCATGACCACGTCGAGGAACTCGGCCACGTGCGGCTGCACGGCCAGCGCCGCCATGCGGGCGCCGCCGAGGTCCTGCGGGTTGACGACCCGGTCGGCGCCGGCCTGGAGCAGCTTGGGGACGGCGGCGTCGGACGCCGTCCGGGCGACGATGAACAGGTCGCGGCGCATCGAACGGCCCGTCAGGGCCACGTACAGGTTCTCCGCGTCGCTGTTGAGAGCGGTGATGAGCACACGGGCCCGCTCGATGCCCGCCGCCCGCAGGACCTCCTCGTCCGTGGCGTCCCCGCACACCGAGGGGCCGTCCACGGTGGCGATCCGCACGGGAGACGAGTCGATGACCACGACCTCGGCGTCGCTGGTGCGCAGGGAGCGGGTGATGGCCCGGCCGACCCGCCCCCAGCCGCACACCACGACGTGGCCGTGCATCCCGCTGATCTGCCGTTGCATCCTGCGCCTCCCGAACTCATCAGCGAGGTAGCCCTCGACGAGCATCTCGACCAGCATGCTGAAGGTATAGGCCGCGGTCCCCACCCCGGTCAGGATGAGGACGATAGTGAACACCTTCTGGCCCGCGCTGAACTTATGCACCTCGCCGAAGCCGACGGTAGACACCGTGATCACCGTCTGGAAGACGGCGTCGAGCAGCCCGTAGCCAAAGGCCACGTAGCCGATGGTGCCGCCCACCAGGACCAGGAGCAGGCCGATGAGCCCCAGCCGGAGGTTTCTCGAGGCCCGGTTCCATCGGGTTGACACGCCCATCGCCATGGCGTCATTGTGCCGCAACCGATCAGGGCCGTTGCGCCCCGCGACCGGCGGCACAGCGAGGGCTAGCCTCAAGACCCCGGCCGGGGCGCCCCGAAGCTGCCCGTCCTGCGCCGCCACCGCGACGGCTCGTACTCCTCACGCTTCGGCGGCGTGCCCGTGCGGGTCATCGACGCCGAGATCACCATCGCGACCAGAGCCGGCCGCGTCACCAGCACCTACCGGCTGATCACCACCCTGGCCGACGATCACCGTTACCCGGCAAGCGAGCTGATTACCCTGTACCACCAGCGCTGGGGTGCGACGTGAAGTCGCACGTTGTGAGTGGTCACGTTGTTTGGAGGTTCCATTGCTGAAGACGTGACCTGGCCCAGTGTCCATGGGGACTGTCCCCGCCTTGGCGTGCGTTGCGGGTAAAGCCGTCACGCCCCACACGCTGCGGCACGCATTCATCACCGCGGCCCTGGATGCCGGGGTGCCGCTGCGCGATGTCCAGGAGGCAGCCTCGCATGCGGACCCGCAGACGACGATGCGGTATGACCGGGCCCGCGGCAGCCTGGACCGGCACGCTACCTACATCGTCGCCGCCTACATCGCCGGCGCCGCCAGGTAACCGCACCGGCTAACAGCTCCGTCTGGCGGCCCCGGCCGCCAGACGGACAGGCCAACGGCCGCCCGATGACGATGGCCGCGAGGCGGTCACTTACCGCTTCCCCAGCATGTACGGGAACCGCCGATCTGGCGTGAGGCATGAACACGAGCGACATCGGCTTCTGTCGCTCATAACCGGGAGTTCGGCGCGCACGTTTCCTGGCGGCGAGCCTTGGCAAGCCGGGCGCGACCTCGCGCCCGGCCAGCGGCGTTCGGCGCCGGGCATGGCCTGGCAGGCCGAGCTATCGGCCGGGGACCGGCGGGCGGGATGATGAGGTGAGGAGATGAGTAATGCGAGTACTGATGATCGCGCCCCCGGGCGCGGGCAAGGGGACTCAGGGTGCGCTGATCGCCGCGCACTTCGACATCCCGCACATCGCGACCGGTGAACTGCTGCGCGATCACGTCGCGCGGCGGACCGCGCTCGGCCAGGCCGTCCAGGCGTATCTAGACCGCGGCGAACTCGTGCCCGACCAGGTCGTCCTCGACATGGTGCGGGAGGCGATGGTCGCCGCGAAGGCGGCCGGAGGCGGGTATGTCCTCGACGGAATCCCGCGAAACATGCACCAAGCCCGGGCGACCTACCTCATCGCCCGCGAGCTCGGGATGACCGCGGATGTGGCGCTGCACCTGCAGGCCAACGATGCCGAACTCATGCGCCGGCTGCTCGCGCGCGCCGCGCTCGAGCATCGCTCCGACGACACGCCAGACATCATCGCCCAGCGCCTGGGCCTCTACCATGAAGTCACATCCC
>JBEKCN010000631.1:0-3656 GCA_050014855.1 Streptosporangiaceae bacterium
CAGGCCCCGGCCGTGCACCGCGCGGACCACGCCGGACGGCAGTTCGGCCAGCCGCGCGTGCAGGTGGGCGCCGAGGTCGCGCGAGCGCCGCTGGAACTCCCCGGTCCGCAGCATCGCGATCACCTCGCGGGCCACCGCGCAGGCGAGCGGGTTCCCGCCGAACGTCGACCCATGCTGCCCGGGCTGCAGCACGCCCAGCACGTCGCGCCGCGACACCATGGCCGATACCGGCACGATGCCCCCGCCCAGCGCCTTGCCGAGCAGGTAGGCGTCGGGGACGACGTTCTCTTGCTCGCAGGCGAAGGTGCTGCCGGTCCGGCCGAGACCGGACTGGATCTCGTCGGCGATCATCAGCGCGCCGTAGGAGGAGCAGATACGGCGCACCCCGGCCAGGAAGCCCGGTGGCGGGACGATCACGCCCGCTTCGCCTTGCACGGGCTCTACCAGCACCGCGACCAGCCGGTCGCCGAGCTCCGCGGCCACCGCGGCGAGCGCGTCCAGGTCCCCGTAGTCCACGACTCGGAAGCCGGGCGTGTACGGGCCGAACCCGTCGCGGGCGGTCTCGTCGGTGGAGAAGCTGATGATCGTCGTCGTCCGGCCGTGGAAGTTACCGCCGAACGCCACGATCACGGCCTCATTCGCGGGGACGCCCTTGACCTCGTAGCCCCACTTGCGGGCGACCTTGATCGCCGTTTCCACCGCCTCGGCGCCGGTGTTCATCGGCAGGACCATCTCCATGCCCGCGAGCTCGGCCAGCTCCGCGCAGAACGGGCCGAAGTGCTCGTGGTCGAATGCCCGGCTGACCAGCGTGACCCGGTCCAGCTGGCGGTGCGCCGCTTCGACCAGGCGGGGGTGCCGGTGGCCGAAGTTGATCGCTGAGTAGGCGGCCAGCATGTCGAGGTACCGGCGCCCTTCGACGTCGGTCACCCAGCAGCCCTCGGCCTCGGCGATGACGATCGGCAGCGGCTTGTAGTTGTGGGCGCTGTAGGTCAGGGTCTGAGCCCGGAGCCGTTCGCTCCTGGTCGGCTCGCCAATGTCGCCGCTTGCTGACCGGGTAGCCGTCAGGGCCAGGCTGTCAGTCGTCAAGGTCGCCTCCTTCAGATCCTCAGTCGCGCAGCTCTAGCGTGCAGCACTTCGGCCCGCCGCCGGCCTTGCGCAGTTCGGTAAGGTCCACGCCGATCGGCTGGAACCCGCGCGCCCGGAGCTGGGCCGCCAGGTCGGTGGCCTGCGCGGGCAGCACGACGTGCCGGCCGTCGCTGACCGCGTTCAGGCCGAGCACGGCGGCGTCCGCGTCGGTCGCCTCGATCAGCTCGCTGAACTGGGCGGCCAGCGTCTTGCGCCCCAGCTCGTCGAACGCCGCCGGGTAGTAGGCCGCGGTGTCGGCGTCGAGCACGCACATGGCTGTGTCCAGGTGATAGAAACGCGGGTCGACCAGCCGGATGCTGAAGACCGGCACGCCGAACGTCTCGGCCAGCTCGGCCTGCGCGTCCGCGTCGGTGCGGAAGCCGTGCCCGGCGAGCAGCGCCTTCCCGGTGCACAGGATGTCGCCCTCGCCCTCGTTGACCAGGCGCGGCGCGCGCACATCCGGGTGGCCGTTCGCGCGGAACCAGTCCAGGTAGGCGCCGGCCTCGGCCGCGCGCTCCGGATACCGGAACCGCGCGCCCAGCACGGTTCCGCCCACGACGGTGGCGCCGTTCGCGGCGAAGACCATATCCGGCAGGCCGGCCACCGGGTCAACGACCCGGACCGTGTGACCGAGATCAAGGTAGATCTGGCGCAGCTGCTCCCACTGGCCCATGGCGCGGCCCGCGTCGGCCGGCTGGTCCGGGCACATCCAGGGGTTGATGGCGTACGTGACCGCGAAGAACGACGGCGGGCACATCAGGTAGCAGCGCGGCGAGGACTGCCGCTGCGCCGTCGTGAGCGTGATCAGCTCAGCGGGCGTCAGGGTGTCCTGCGGCGCGGACCTGTCGTCTGCTGCCACCAGGGTCCCGGCGGCCTGCTCCGGCCCGGCCGCGGCCTCGCTACTTGTCCCCATCCCGGTCACTGTCGTCACCGTCACCTGGCCCCTCCTCGCGGTCCCGCGGGCTGCGGGCACTTCGTCGCTTTAGGTGACTTCAGCTTAGGGGCCGTCTCAGACAACGGATAATGCCCGATCATGCGTATGAGCCTTAAAACGTTGCAAATTTTGCTTATTTAGCAGCGAATCGTTAAGCAATGTGCTGCGATCAACGATAATACATGAACTCGCATGTCAGCTGTGTTACTCGAGTGTCAGCCGTGTTAAATGATGGCTCGAGGAGTCCGTTCCGTGCCTGGCCGGGGCCCCATCGCCGCGCCGCCGAGGGTATCCGGGCCCGGCCGGGAAGGCCCGATCCGGCCCCGGTGGCGACAGCGGAGAGTAGTGGCCAGCCAGGGACAGCCGGCGCGCCGGCCCGCCCTCAGCGGTCGCGCGGAGCGCTGACCCTGCCGATGTCCCGGGCCAGGTCGAGGCCGAAGAGCCGGTCCAGGGCGGCGAACGTCTCGAACTTCGCTCCCTCCGGCAGGCCGCCGTCTGCGGCCAGAGCGTCCAGCTGGCGCAGCGCCGCCGGGGTGTCCAGATCGTCCTCGAACGCGGAAGTGGCCGCGTCCGCGTACCCCTGGGCCATCGTCAGGCTGGGGGACATGGCCCATTCCGCGACGGACTCCCGCCAGCGCCGCAGTGTCTTGTCCGCGAGGTGCAGCGCGTCCCAGCTGAGGTCCACGTCGTCGCGGTACCGCCGGCTGAGAAAGACGAGCCGCAGCGCCAGCGGATCCAGGCCCCGCCCGGTCACGTCGGCCAGGCGCTGCGGCCCGTTCCCGGCGGCGACCGCTCCCGCCGGCGCGAGCACGTGCCCCACCAGCGCGCCGCCCGCCAGCAGGGCGCCCGCCAGCCAGTCCGGTGCTCCGGTGCCGACGTCGAACGGCGGCGGCCCGCCCGCCCGGCTGTCTGCCCGGCTGTCTGCCCTTCTGGGCTCGACGAACTCGACCGTCCGCTCGACCGGCTCCCCGGCCGCGGCGATGCGGGCCGGCGGGTGGATGTTCAGGGCACCACGGGCCGCCGAGTGATCAGGAACGGGCCCGGTGCCAGCCGCCGGGCGGGCGACCGGGCTGGTGATTTCGCAGATGGTCGGGACCAGGCTGCGCCGCTGCGCGCACCGCCGGATCAGGTCCGGCTGCAGCCAGTCCCGCCACTGGCGTGGCTGCGGCTCACCGGGGGAGGAGGGTGCCACGGCGAGCACCCGCAGTTCCCGAGGGTGAGCCGGCCGGATGACCTCCGCCTGGCGCAATGACGCGTCGTAGAGCCTCAGCACTCCTCCACCCTACGAGCCCCGCCGCTCCCCGGTGCCGCTACGGGCGTCACCGCGCCGCGCCACCTCCCTGGGGCCGCCGCATCGGCGCCGACGGCCCGGTCCGTGAGTACTAGGCGAGGCGAAGCGCCGCGAGGCGCGCGGCCGCAGCGGCGACCCGTTCGTCCGTGGCCGTCAGCGCGAGCCGGATGTACGGCGTGCCCGCCGCCCCGTACAGCTCGCCCGGCGAGGCGAGGATGCCGGCCTCGGCCAGGATGCGGGCCGAGGCCCAGCCGTCGGCCCCGGCCCGGGACGCCCACAGGTACAGTCCCGCCTCCGAGTGCTGGA
>JBEKCN010000632.1:0-3643 GCA_050014855.1 Streptosporangiaceae bacterium
CGGATCGCCGCGAACCTGGAGCAGTGCAGCGAGCTGGTCCGCGAAATCGTCGCCCACGCCGCGCTGATCAGGCCCAATGTGGAGCACATCAACCAGACCGGCGGGGTCGTCGCGGGTGCCCTGCCGCTGCTGTACGGGATGGGCGAGGAGATCGTCACCGGGGCCACCTGGACACCGGAAGACTCCGCCGCGGTGCGCGAGCCGGCCCGGCCGGCCTCCGGGACCCGCCGCTCGCGCCTGCACGACGCGGTCGGTTACGCCCCGCCCCACTAAGGCGCCCTCGGTTAGCCTCGATTCCCGGGGAGACAATCCAGTTGAGATCGGGACTCTGGGCGGGCAGCCCTCACGGCTGTGACCTGCGGCGACGTCGGGGTGCCGCAGCCCGGACACCGGCGGAACCTCAATCAGCCCCCAGCACGCCGGACCACCGGAGCGTGACGACGAATCCGCAGGTCACGGTCGCCGCGCCGTCGGCAGTGCCCGGATTCCGCATCAAGGTCTCGCTGGCACCAATTCAGGCAGACTCGTTGAGACCGGCACATCGCTCCTGGTCAGCGACACCGGCGACGCGAGGACACCGGCTCATCCAACTCCCCGGGAATCGAGGTTAGCCGCCCGGCGGGCTGGCCTTACCGGGGTAGCGGGCTGGCCTTACCGGGGTAAAGGCGCCATCACGGGGGTTCTAGCCCGGGTAGTGGCGCCATCACCGGGGTTCTAGCCCGTTCTAGCCCGGCTGCGCGGGCCGGCCCGGCGGGGGGTCGTCCGGGCCACGGGAGGCCAGCGGGCCGGTCGTCGGGGCCGAGTACTCGCCGATCCAGTGGTCCTTCCAGGCCTGGTCATACTGCTGGATGTTGCAGCGCGGCCGGTAGATCGCGGTGAGCTCACGGGCGATCTGCTCGCGGTGCGCCCGCCCGCCGCCCGGTACCTGGTAAGTGCAGACGTAGACCTTCCAGCGGGAGCCCGCGCGCTGCATCCAGCAGGCGGAGCGGGGGTGCCGGAACGGGAACCGCTCGGTGGTGAGGTCGTCGCTGTGGCCGATGTAGATCACCGCGTACCGCTCCGGCCGGGTCTCCGGATCGGGCTTGTAGGCGATGGCGTACACGGCCGCCGCGGCCGGCGGCGTCCAGCCCGCCAGCAGCCGCGGGCCCTCGAACGGGTAACCGGCCAGCGAGCCGAGCCGGATCACAATTCCTCGTCCTCGCTGACGGCCTCGACCCGGACCACGGGGTAGGGCGGCAGGCCGGCCGTGGCCACCGCCCGCTCGAACTCCCCGGTGGCTCTGCGGATCGCCTCGTCGCGGTCCGCGGCCTGGACGATCAGCTGGGCACCGTACCGGTTGGTGCCGATCCCCGTCGCGATGCCAGAGCTGGCGGCCACCGCGTCGGCGAGCTCAACGATCTCCTCGTGCCGGAGCACCCGGTCGCCTTCGGCCTCGATCCCCACGCTCCACTCCACCGGATGCTCCCTACTCGCAACGCTGGGCTCACAGGGCCGGCAGTAGCGTCGCCAGCTCTTCCAGGCTATTCAGATCGTGGCCGGACAGGATCACATCGACGTGCGGCGCGGCCACCATCATGCCCAGCGTGCTCGGCTGGAAGTCCCGATTGGCGCCCTTGTGCGGGTTCAGCCAGACCAGGCGGTAGCACTGCCGGGACAGCCGTTCCATCGCCGAGGCCAGGACCTCCGGGTCCCCGCGGTCCAGCCCGTCGGAGCAGATGACCACCACCCCGCCGCGGGCCAGGCCGCGGCGCCCCCACTCCCGGACGAAGGCGTCCAGCGAGTCACCGATCTTGGTGCCGCCCTCCCAGTCCAGCACGGCCTGCCCGGCCTCGGCGAGGGCGTCGTCGGGGCGCCGCCGGCCGAGCGGCCGGGTGATGCGGGTGAGCCGGGTACCGAAGCAGAACACCTCGACCCGGCCAGAGGCGCGCCGGGCCGAATAGGCGAACTGCAGCAGGGCCCGTGAGTAGTCGGCCATGGACCCCGAGATGTCGAGGATCAGGATCAGCGGCCGCAGCCGCACCTTGCGCTGCTGCCAGCGCAGCTCAGCGGGCTCGCCGTGCACGCGCATCGACGCCCGCACGGTCCGGCGCAGGTCGGGCTTACGGCCCGAACGCGAGGCTTGGGTGCGCCGGGTGCGCCGCCGGGGCGGGGTGAGCCGCATCCGGGCCATGATCCGGCGCAGCGCGGCCAGCTCCTCAGGAGTGCATGCGTCGAAGGACTTGCGTCGCAGCGTTTGCGCCGCGGAGGCCATCAGGCCGAGCTGGGCCTCCTCCTCGTCGCCGTGACCGGGCGGATCGGTGGCGGGCACGTCGAGCACGGCCCCATCCACCTGCGACGTGATCTGCGTGGTCAGCGTGAGCAGCTCACGCGCCGGATCGCCGCTGGCCAGGAAGTACACGCGGAACACCCGGTCGTAGACCTCGATGTCGTCCCGGCGGCTGACCAGCGTGGCACGGCCCGCCCAGTACAGGTCGAGCAGATCGGTGGGGTCCAGCGGCGCCATCGCCGCGCAGTAGGTCAGCAGGTCGCCCGTGCCGACGGACAGCCCCGCTTCGCGGAGTGCGGCTGCGAACCCGGCCAGGACAGCGGTGAAATCCGGCTCAGCGGGGCCATCAGGGACCGTGGGCCGGCCCGGCTCGGCGGGGCCGTCAGGCACCGGAAGTGATCTCCCGGAGGTTGCCGCGCACGAAGTCCAGGTCGTCGTGTTCCTTCACCACCGCGCCGAGGGTGACGGCGGCCGTCTCCTCGTCGAGGTCGGTCTCGCCGAGGACGTCGAGGGTGCGGGCCCAGTCGATCGTCTCGGCGACACCAGGCGGCTTGGCCAGGTCCAGCTCGCGGAGCCGGTGCACGGCCGCGACCACCTTGCGCGCCAGTGTCTGGGCCACCTTCGGCTCCCGGATCGTGACGATCTCCAGCTCACGCTCGGCGGACGGGTACCCGATCCAGTGGTAGAGGCAGCGCCGCTTGAGCGCGTCGTGCAGCTCGCGGGTGCGGTTGGAGGTCAAGATGACCAGCGGCGGGCTCGCCGCGCGGATCGTGCCGACCTCGGGGATGCTGACCTGGAAGTCGGAGAGCACCTCGAGCAGGAACGCCTCGAACTCGTCGTCGGCCCTATCCACCTCGTCGATCAGCAGCACGGCGTGGTCACCGGCCCGGACCGCCTCCAGCAGCGGCCGTTCCAGCAGGAACTTCGGGCCGAACAGCTTCTCCACCGCCTCGTCACCGGCCAGCTGGTGCTCCGACAGAGCCCGGATGTGCAGCATCTGGCGGGAGTAATCCCACTCGTACAGGGCTTGGCTGGTATCGATGCCCTCGTAGCACTGAAGGCGGATCAGCCGCCGGCCGAAGACCGACGCGAGCACCTTGGCCGCCTCGGTCTTGCCCACGCCCACTTCGCCTTCGAGCAGCACCGGCCGCTGCAGCGACATGGCGACAAATAGCGTGGTAGCCAGGCCCCGGTCGGCGAGGTAACCGCCGGCCCGCAGGATGCCGGTCAGCTCAGCGACGCTGGCTGGGAGGTCCGCCGAACCGGACGGACCGGGCCCGCCTGCGTCGGCTGTCACCGGTCAGCGCGCGGTGTTCGTCGGGCCGAGCACGAGATCCTTCAGGCTCGCGCCGCCGGCCGCGAGCTTGCCCTCGCGCT
>JBEKCN010000633.1:0-3641 GCA_050014855.1 Streptosporangiaceae bacterium
GGCAGGACGGTGGCCTGGGTCTGCAGGTTGTAACCGAGCACCGCGGCGACACTCTGCGACGAGAGGGCGTAGCGGGTGGCGCCGGTCACCAGGAAGTACGAAGTGACTCCGGAGACGGTGTTACCCGACGCGGCGCCGGCCAGGGCGCCTTGCGCGGGCGGCAGCCACACCTGGCTCACCGAGAGCGCCGAGGTGGCTCCCGTTGGGGTGGCCCCGGCCGGGACGGTGCCACCGGTGATGATCTGCCTCCGCAGGCCAGGCCCGTAGCTGACGCACAGCACCGAGGTGACGGGGGCCAGCGCCGGCACGGTAGCCGGCAGGCCGTCGCGCGGGATGGGGGTGCCGGACAGGTCGGCGGTCGCCATCGATGGGGAGATCGGGCGCTGGGCCGGCGCGCCCGGTTCCCGCTCCAGCAACTGGGCCTGGGTCGCGGAGATCTGCGCCAGCCTCCCACTGGCCAGCAGCACGTAGTACTGGGCCGCCGCTCCGCCGCCGGCGGCCTGGCCGTACACCTGGCCGGCCGGGGCAGGGGCGCCGCCCGGGCCGGCCACCGTGGTGCCCTGGCCCTGGATCTGGGGGGCAGCGAAGTCCGGGCCCTGCGGCAGCGCGTCGAGCCAGGCCAGCGGGACCGCCTGCACCTGCGTCGCAGGGAACAGCGTCTGCGCGACCTGCGGCTGGATGAGCAGCCGCTGGCCGTTCCACAGCGCCCAGTCACCGCCCTGGCTCGTGGTGACCAGGGCTGCGGACGCCCCGCCGAGCGCGGTGCCGCCCACGGAGCGGCCGCCGACCAGTGTGGTGGCCCCCGAAGCCGCGCACACCGACCAGGGGCCTGGCACCAGGTCGCTGGCAGCCGGAAGATCCTGCGGCAGTCCCGCGATGCCAATCGTCGGCCCGATTTCGTAGTGCGACAGCGACGCCTGGCTGACGGTTACCCGGTGCACCTGGGCCGAGTCCAGGGCCAGCAGAGCGGACGCTTCGTTGAGCGCCGGGCACAGCTTCCCGCCGTCGCAGGGGACGTACGCGGTGGCACTGGAGGAGTCGATCACCAGGGTGCCTGCCCGGGTCAGCCCGGTCGCGCTGCCCGGGGCGATGAGGCCGAGCACGCCGAATACACCGACGGTGATCGCCCCGACCAGCAGGCTGGAGATGGTGCCGAGGTTAAGACGGCGCAGCGGCTGGTTCGGCGAGTCCGGCTCCCCGCAGATCAGGGCCAGCGCGGACCGCTGGGTCATCAGGCGATGCGCCTGCAGCAGGTCCTTGCGGTTCTGCACGGTCTCACTTCCCTAGCCCGTGCAGGTAACCGAATATCCCGGCCACGCCGAGGGCCAGCGGGACCAGGCTGATGATCAGGACCGTGTCGCAGATGTCCGCCGCGCGGCCCCAGAACGGCGACGGCCGGTGCGCCGGCAGCCAGACGCCGGCGCCTACCACGACCACGGTGGCCGCGACGAGCGCCAGCAGGTCCGGGGCCGCGGAATGCATCGAGCGGCCGGCCAGGGCCACCGCCAGCCAGGCAAGAATGCCGTATCCGGGAAGCATCAGCCACAGCCGCTGGGCCCGGCCCCGGAACACCCGGGAGCGCAGCAGCAGGACGCAGGCCAGCACGGCACACAGCACGGGGGCCAGCCCGGTGCGGCCCAGCGCCAGCACGATCCCCGCACCGGCGCCCAGCAGCCCGAGGCCGGATACCGCGCCGGCCGCGAACCGGTCCGCGGCCAGCGCTCGGCTCCGCACGTCCGCGCCCGTACCGGCCAGGAACGCTTCGTCGTGCAGGTCAACCGGGCTGGCCGGGACGGCCGGCAGCGGGAGCCGGGCCAGCCGGAACGAAACAGCCGGGATGAGCGGCGTCAGCGCCAGGGCCGGGGTGACCACCAGCCCGGCGGCACCGGCGGGAGCCAGCCCGGGCCATAGGCAGGCCAGCGCGGCGCCGGCGGTAGCGAACGCAGCGGCAACCGCGGCGCCCAAGAACACCGCTGTGCCGTGGGCGATCGCAGTGGCGGCGATCAGCGCGGCGGTCATCACCAGGGCGAAGCCGGCCAGCGTGGCCAGCGCGCTGAGGTGGGTGAGCGCCATTGTCCGCAGCGGTGCGAGGACCCCTGCGGCAAACGCGTAGGGCAGCGCCGCGTAGCCGAGGACCGCTCCGGCGCCCGCGTCACCGGCGGCCCGGGACAGCGCGGCGCCGGCCGCGAGCAGCAGCAACGCCAGCAGCCCGGCGGCCATCGCGGTCATGGGCCACGGTGGACCGGACCGGAACAGCACCACCAGCCCGGCCGCCAGGGCCGCCGCTCCGGCACCGAGCGCCACCCGGCGCCCGTCGCGGGCCGTGTCCCACCGGCCGGGACCGTCGTGCACCCCGGCGATCTCGTCGGCAATGTCGTCGGAAGCGGCGGCCGGCAGCGCGGACGGCCAGGGCCGCAGGTACAGCAGCTCACCGTCGGCCACCCCCGCCTCAGCCGGCGTGACCGGCGGCTCGAACGGCGGCTCGCCCAGCCGCTGCAGCGACCAGCCTTCTGGTGACCCGTCCATCGCCGCCTCGTCCAGCTCGGCGAAGCGCGCGATCCCCGGGAACAGCTGAGCGAACGGCACGTCCCCCGGAAGGGCCAGGTCAACCCGCTTGCGCGGGCCGACCACGGTAACCCGGCAGATGTCCGTGGCCGCGTCTGGGCTCATTATGTCTTCCCGCCTTCTTTGCAGATTTGAACGGAACCGGCCCCGCAGACGGTTCATTAGGAGAAGAGGGGAAGGGCCAGCATGCCGAAGACCGTCGCGGCGAACGACACGCGCGCTCCCGCTCCGCAGGTCCCGGAGGGCGAGATCCGGCTGGAGTCTCCGCCTGAGCTGCCGGAGGTGACCTCGGACGGCCTCGCCCAGGCCCTCATGTACTTGCCGATGGGGGCGATGGCGATCGGCATGGTGGCCGTCATCGCCGGCGGTGGCTCCAGCCCCGTCTTGTACATCGGCAGCGGCGCTATGGCCGTGGGCATGGCCGGGATGATGTTTGGCCAGATGATCCGGGGCCGGGGCGACCGGAAGGTAAAGCTCAACGGGCAGCGGCGGGACTACCTGCGTCACCTGGGCCAGATCCGGCGCAAAGTCCGCCTGGCGGCCGGGGAGCAGCGGCGGGCCATGGAGTACAGCGGGCCCGCGCCGCGGTCGCTGCTATCGCTGGTCGCGGCGGGCAGTGACCGGATCTGGCAGCGGTCCCCCGCCGACGCCGGCTTCGGCTGCGTCCGGTTCGCCACCGGCACGCAGGCCCTCTCGATCCGGCTGGTCCCCCCGGACACCAAGCCGGTGGAGGACCTGGACCCGCTGTGCGCCGGGGCGCTGCGCCGCTTCATCCGGGCCCAGGGCCAGGTGCCCGGGCTGCCGGTGGAGGTTTCGCTCCGGTCGGTCACCCGGATCGTGCCCACCGGCGACCCGGGCGCCGTCCGGGCCCTGGTGCGGTCACTGGTCGCCCAGGCCGCGGTGATGCACTCCCCGGCCGACCTCCGCATCAGTGTGTGCGCATCGGCAGAGCGGATCCACGACTGGGAGTGGATCAAGTGGCTGCCGCACAATATGCATTCCACCGAGCAGGACGCGGCCGGGCCGGTGCGGCTGATGGCCCCCTCGCTCGGCGCCCTCGAGCCCATGCTGGAGCT
>JBEKCN010000634.1:0-3640 GCA_050014855.1 Streptosporangiaceae bacterium
AGGTCTTGCCGCTGATGCCCACCAGCGTGCCGTTGAGGAAGTTGCCGCTGTAGAACTGGACGCCGGGCTGGTCGGTCCAGACGGTCAGCTCACGGCCGCTGGCCGGGTCCCAGGCGTGCGCGGCCAGGTTGAGGCCGTCCGGGCCGGTGGTGGCGGCGGTCTGCTTGTTCAGCACCCAGTTGTGGTCGTAGCCCTGAGCCAGCAACAGCTGGTTGTAGGCGGCCGGCGCGTTGTCCGGGGCGCTGACGTCGTCGATGCGTGAGCCGATGGTGTGCGGCGCGCGGAAGTCGAACGGAGTGCCCGCGACGGGAACGTTGTAGCCGAGCGGGATCTGGGTCAGGTCGGTCGGCGTGTACGTGTTCGCGTTCATCTGGACCAGCTGGCGGTACGCCGAGCCGGCCGCGGAGGCCTGGCCGGCCAGGTTGAAGTAGCTGTGGTTGGTCTGGTTGATGACCGAGTTGAGGTTCTTGGACTCGTCAGTCGTCTTGTAGTGGATGGCGAGCTGGTTTGCGTTGTTCAGCGTGTAGGTCACGACCGCCTTGAGCGTGGCGGGGAAGCCCTGGTCGCCGTTCGGGCTGATCAGCGTGAGCTGGACGCCCGCGGCGCCCTTCCCGTGGACCGCATGGCCCGCCCAGATGTGGTTGCCCCAGCCGACCAGGCCGCCGTGCAGGGTGTTGCCGTTGTTGTTGATCGGCAGGGTGTACTTGACCGGCCCGACCCCCGGCTGGTCCAGCGTGAACGTGCCCTTGGCGATGCGGTTGCCGTACCGCCCGATCGACTCGCCGAAGTACGGGCCGCCGTTCGCGGTTACCGGCGGGCTGTCGTAGGTCACGTAGTCCTGCAGAGTCTTGAAGCCGAGCGTGACGTCGGTTACCTGGCCGTTGCGGCCGGGCACGTTGATCTCCTGAACGATGCCGCCAAAGGTGAGGATCTTGGCGCTCACCCCGCGGCAGTTCCTCAGCGTGTAGCGGTAGACGGCGGTTTTCTTGCCCGTGTACGGCTCAATGGTGCTGCCGAAGTATTGGCTGCTGACGCTGGGGGCGCAGGATCCGCCTGCTGACTTGGCGGGCGCCGCCGAGGCGGCCGTCGCGCCGAACGCGCCCGCCGCTGCCGCGACCGCCGTGACGGCCGACACCGCACCGATCCGGGCTCGCCGCCCGAATCTCCGATGTCTCGTTTCGTCTGACAATGAAGGCTCCCTTCGTTGGGTTCCTCGTTACGGCTTTCGCCGATTCACAAGAGGCGTTGTGAGCGCTAACACCATAGAAGTCATGACTTTTCCCACAAGAAAATACGGAACTACCGGTAACTTCGAACAGGCTTAATAAGTCTGATACAGATTTGAAACCAGAAGTTGGCGCAATGCGGTGATGCCGGGCGGCGGGATGCGTGATCGGGCCCGGGGCAGGCCGGCCGTGCGTAGCGTGCGGGTGAGCGGCGAAGCGCGGGCGAGGGGCGTGACGGGCGAGCGCCGTACGGGCGCGGGCCGCATGAGCGCCGTGCGCGGGGTGGTCGCGGGCGGGCGCGGGCCGTAGAGCGGGGGCCGTCCGGGCTGGATGTGAACGGGACTTTGCCGCGGGCTGATTTCAGGCTGAGATGTTATGACTCTGCGTAATCGAAGTACGTCAACCGGGGGTTCGGCACGCACCGGGCCACAGAAAAGAGGTCCTCAGCAGCGGAGCGGAGCCGGCCGAGTGCGAGTGGTCGACAACGGTGAACATTCAGCAACAAGACGCTAACGAGCCATCGGCGGATAGCTGGCTCGCCTTTGCGCTGGGCAGTGAAAGCTCGCTAACGTGGTGCTCGTGAGCCCGGGGAGCTCAGTAGAGAACGTGTCCGACCGGGGAAGGCGGATACGGCACCAAAGGCGCCCCGGGCTCCATAATGTCCGGGTATGACCGGAGATCGGTGGATTGGGTCAGGACGAGGGCGATTCTGTCGGCTGGTTGGCCGACAGCGTGCCCTCGATGACCGCCTCGGCGACCTTACGCATCGTGAGGCGACGGTCCATCGAGGTCTTCTGGATCCAGCGGAACGCCTCCGGCTCGGTCAGCCCGTGCTCGGCCTGCAGCAGGCCCTTGGCCCGGTCCAGTACCTTGCGCACCTCGAGCCGCTCGCGCAGGCTCCCGACCTCGGACTCCAGCGAGGTGATCTCCTGGAACCGGCTGACCGCCATCTCGATGGCCGGCACCAGGTCCGCCTTGGTGAACGGCTTGACCAGGTACGCCATGGCACCCGCGTCGCGGGCCCGCTCCACGAGGTCGCGCTGGGAGAAGGCGGTCAGGATGACCACGGGGGCCAGCCGTTCGGCCGCGATGCGCTCCGCGGCCGAGATGCCGTCCAGCACGGGCATCTTGACGTCGAGGATGGCCAGATCGGGCCGCAGGGTGGTGACCCGCTCGACGGCTGCCTCACCGTCCCCGACCTCGGCCACGACGGCGTAGCCCTCTTCTTCCAGCATCTCCTTGAGGTCCAGGCGGATCAGCGCCTCATCCTCGGCGATAACGACTCGCAGCTGCTTCTGGCTCACGCTGACGAGCGTACAGGCACCGGGTAGATTATGGTTCGGCCGGTCCTGGCGGACGGCCCGGCCCCGGTAGCCCAATAGGTACGAGGCGATGGTCTCAAACACCATTAGTTGTGGGTTCGAGTCCCACCCGGGGCACTACGCCGATCGCGGTGCTGCTTTCTCAGCGGTTATGTCAGTGGCGCGAGAGAGAATCAGCTCGTGTATCCCCGAGCAACGGTTGAGATTGGACGGCTGCTTTCCCGCCTGGACGTTCTGGACCGGGAGAACGCGCAGATCTGCGGCGTATCGATCCCGACCATCCGGCATTGGCGCTACGGCAGCCGCCGGTCTCCAACAACAACGCAAGCCAGGTGCCCAAGATGTGAGGGAAGATCGCTAGACGAACGAGCATATGCCTATCTCCTTGGGCTTTACCTCGGCGACGGGCACATCACCCGGGGCCGGAGGGACGTCTACGCACTGAACGTTATGTGCGCCGACGACTGGCCCGGCCTCATCCAGGCCGCCAAGGTCGCGATGGCCGACGTGATGCCGGCATCGAGGGTGTTCTGTGTCCAGCGGATCGGCTGTACGGAAGTTAAGAGCACCTCCAAACATTGGCCGTGCCTGTTCCCACAGCATGGCCCCGGGAGAAAGCACCACCGCCACATCGAGCTGGCTTCCTGGCAACAGCAGATCGTAACTGAGTATCCCGGCCTTTTCGCCCGGGGAATGTTTCATTCAGATGGCTGCCGCGCGACGAACCGTATCCGGCGAAGGCTGGCGGACGGTGATCACTGGTACGAATACCCGCGGTACCTCTTCTCCAACGAGTCCACGGACATTCTCGGGCTGTGCGGGCAGACGCTGGACGAACTCGGTGTCGCGTGGCGCTTCTCCCGCCGCAACATCATCTCGGTGGCGCGCAGGGAGGCTGTGGCGCGGCTGGACGAGTTTGTCGGGCCGAAGTACTGAGCCTCGGCGCGGGCCTGTACGGCAGTCCCGATTGCTCGCTGACCAGGGAGTCCTTCGGTTTAGCCGGGTGCGCTGGTGATACCAGGTGTGCTGGTTAGCCGAGCTGGCTGATGTGGCGGATGATGTCTTGTGCCGGGGGGTCTCTGCGGTGAGGGG
>JBEKCN010000635.1:0-3639 GCA_050014855.1 Streptosporangiaceae bacterium
CGCCGACCTGGACCGGAATTAACTGACCCGCCACCACGCCCACCCCCTCACACCGCCAGGCCTGGCCAGCACCACCCCGGCGTCCCATTTCGCATCAAGCACGACCCTAGCCGGGCCGATCCAGACCCATCACCAGATGACCACAACCGCACGACACCAGGCACCGAAGCGGAGCGGAACGGAACGGACAGCCTCCCAGGTGATCGGCCGTTCTGTAAACGGCCTAACCGCGGAACATCCTGGGCCGGTGAACTGGGAAGACATGATGTCCTGGAATTAGCTGGAATCAGCTCGGCACGTATCCGGCACAATCAGGCCCCGCTTAAGAGTCGGTCAGTGCCACCGACGCCACCGAGAGGGCGATGCGGTGGCGGATAGCTCCGCTACTACTGGGCGAAGCGCCCAGCGGTCGGACTTTACCGATCGCGTTTCAGGTCCCGCTGCCGCGAGCTCGCGACCTGCTGATACGTGCTACTTGTGACCAGACCGTTGGTCACAAGTATTAGAAAACGGCCTCGGAATTTATCATCCCGAAGCCGTTTTGCCTGGTAGCGGGGGCAGGATTTGAACCTGCGACCTGTGGGTTATGAGCAAGCCGATCGCCGTCCCAGCCTGTCTCCCCCGTTGCCTGGCGTCCTAATGACCTCGATTGATGTTGTCGCGTGGTCCGGTGAGTCTCATCGCGTCCCGGGCTGTAGCAGCCTGTCTTGGTCACAAAGACGGTCACGAGAACGGGGAAAGGAAGAGGGTCGGATGCTTGTCGGGCAACCCGCTGAGGTCTCCAGTAGCGACAGTCATCGCTTTGCCCTCAGTGAGCCGACGGTTTTACAGCCCGCTCGCTCCGCCCGAGTCACCCACCGCTGACCTGCACTTACGTCGTTCGAGGTGCGATTCCGGGTTGCCGCCGTCCGCTATGCGTCCGTGGGCAGCGGATTCTGGGGCCGTGCGGGCCCAGGGACGGAGGCGGAACGGGCCACGGACGAGGACCGGACGAACCACGGACGAGGTCGGTACAGGCCACGGACGGGGCCGGAAAAATCCACGGACGGGGCCGGTGGGAGCGGTTTCGCTGACCGCTTCCACCCGAATTCGCGCCCTGACCTGCCATTTCAGGAGGCCTGCTCGGTGTCGCCGTCACCTTCGTCACCGGGGTCTTGCTCGGCATCCTGGATGTCGAGGGCTTCGGCGATGCGCTGGTTGGCGGCGGTGGCCTGGCCGTCGATGCAGTGGGCGTAGATCTACAGCAGGACCGCGACGCCGTGCCCGGCGCGGCGGGCGACCTCGGTGGCGGGCACCCCGGAGTTCAGCCAGAGCGACACCGCCGTGTGCCGCAGGTCGTAGGGGCGGCGGCCGAGCGGTGACCTGTTCTGGGCGGGGGTGAGGGCGGCCTGGCGGGCCTGGTCCCAGACCTCGTTGTAGCCGGAGTCCTGCAGGATGCCGCCCCGGGCGGTCTGGAAGATCCGCCCGTCGGGGGTCGTGCCGAACCTCTTGATGTGCGTGCGGAGCAGCCGGACCAGGACCGGGGGGATGGGGATGGTGCGGGTCTCGTTGCCGGCGCGGTGCTTCAGGCCGCGTTCCTGGCGGGCGGTTCCCTCGTCGGTCCAGGCCCGCCCTGCCCGGGACGCCGAGGCCGACAAGACGATGCGCCCCCACCCGGTCCTCGGCAGGTGCAGGTCGGCCTCCCGGAGCATGACCCCCTCCGACGGGCGCAGCGCCGCGTAGTACAAGCAGGCGAAGAACGTCTCCAGGTGCTCTCCCCGCTGCCCGACGGCGTTCAGGAGCATCTCGGCCTGGGCGGGGCTGACGACGACCCGCCGGTCAACGCTCGCCGCGACGGCGGGGGCGGTCCACTGGATCCGGTCGACCGGGTTCGAGCCGAGGAGCCCGAGTTCGACGGCGTAGCCGAGCGCGTTGTAGAACACCGACCGCTTGCGCCGCTGGGTCGACCCGGCCGCCGGCTTCCCGGCCAGGGTCTTGGCGCAGGCGCCCAGCGCCAGCCGCACCGTCGCGGTGTCTTCCAGGTCGGGACCCGCACGCCGCCGCCGGGCAGCAGCACCACCGCAGGGCCGGCTCCCTGCCGGCGCCAGCGGTAGAAAGCGGTCCGGGACACCCGCAGCTCGGCGATCACCTCATCGATCGTCAGCAGCGGGTCATCCGCGGTGCCGGGTCCTTCGGCCGGGGTGACGGGGGGCCGACCGGGAGCGGTTTGCGTTCCCGGGGGCGGCCCGTCCGTGAGCCCGGGTCGACGGACGCTCTGCTCCGCCCGGCCTGTCAAGTCCGGCTCCCGCCGGGCCGACGGCGGCGGCCGTGCACTTGGGGCTGATGGCCTCGGGAGAGGAAAGAAGAGGAAAAGCCATACGAGTGGTCCGACGAGGGCATGCCTGACTGAGGGCAGCGCGCTGCGCTGTCAGAGGGGTCTGTCATGGGCGGGTTAGCCCCGCGTGCCGCCGCATTATCCGCTTACTAGAGAAATCCGGTTTTCAGGGCCTTTTTTCACGCGCACCCCGGAAATCGCTTCCGACGGGATAGGGAAACCGGTCACGGCGCCCGTCGGGGAGAGCCGCCAGCACCCAGCAGAGGTCAGCGTAGGTACACGGTACACGCCATATACAGGTACACGTCAGGTATATTTGAGCGCTGACCTTCGACTTTCCGGCGCGGTCCAATGGCCGGGAAGTCGGGGCGAGCACGGCCACACGCGGGCCGAGCGCCGGGGATGGCATCGTGGGCGGCTGGCCCCGCTAGCGCGGCGACGCGGCCCCGTACAGCGCCGGAATGGCCGCAGGATGACGGGACGCCGCGAATCGCGTCATCCCGGCGCACAGGCTTCGGGGCGCGCCCAGTCCTGCCGGACAAACCCTGCTTACCGCGTCCTGAAGGCGGGGGTCATAGCTGGCTGGCTGAGCATTGCCGATGCCCCGGGCGGTGTCCTAGATTTCGAGCCAACGGGAAGTGCCGCCGCTTTCGTTCCGGTGGAATTCCCAGACCTCGTCCGGCATGGTGAGGGTCGGTTTGAGGCGGCCGAGCGCGAGCTTGCCGGCCCATGTGATCAGCTCCTGGCAGTGTGTCCAGTCCTCGTCTCCGCGACGGCGAACGCGGGAGGCCTCGCCGAGGATCTCCAGTACACGCCGGGCGGTCCGGCTTCGGGTGTCGCCGGGCCGTCTGGCGCCCCGGCGATGGGCATGCTCCGGATCATGTCGGCGGCAGAGCCCAGGTCGAGCTGCTGGAGGCAGCAGCCTGCCTCCCCCGTGAGCTCGTGTCGGTTCGCGGCACCCGGGCAGCCGTCGATGCGGCCCGCTACGCGCAGGTTCCCCGGTTCGTCCACTGCGGGAGCGAAGCCGCGCTCCTGGCCTGCGACCCGCTCGTGGACGTCGACGAGACCACGCCGCTGCGGCCGGAGCCATGCCCTCGCCAGGGCCGTCCTCGTCCCGGTCTACGAGGCCTGATCGGGCTGTCGCTCACCTGCCACCCGCACAGGAGCAGACCTGATACTGCCGCGGACGCTCCCCCGGGCTGCCGTGGGGATGGCGTTGTCGATGAGGACGGCGGCGATGGCGGCGGCGGTGGGGAAGGATTCGGTGTTGAGGACTCGGGTGCGGGCCGAGGCGCCATCGAGGAGCAGCGCCAGTTGTTCGCCGA
>JBEKCN010000636.1:0-3638 GCA_050014855.1 Streptosporangiaceae bacterium
GCGGCTGCGGGCATGTCGGCCTGCCGCTCGCCATTGCCCTCGCCAGCCGTGGGGCACGGATCGGCATCTATGACGTGAGCCAGCCGGCCGTGGACACGGTCAACGCGGGGCAGTTGCCGTTCAGCGAACCGGGCGCCGCTGAACCGCTCCGGGCGGCCCGCGGGGCCGGGCGGCTGGTGGCCTCCGCGGATCCGGCCATCGTGGCCACCGCCGAGCACGTGATCGTGGTGATCGGCACCCCGGTGGACGAGCACCTGAACCCGGACCAGGCCGCGATCCCGAACGCGCTGGGCGGCTGCGCCCGCTACCTGCGTGACGGGCAGATCCTCGTCCTGCGCAGCACCGTCTACCCCGGGGTCACGGCGCTGGTGGAAAAGATGCTCGCCGGGCTCGGCATCGACATCGACGTGGCTTTCTGCCCGGAGCGCATCGCCGAGGGCAAGGCGATGACCGAGCTGTTCGAGCTGCCGCAGATCATTTCGGCTCGCACCGCCCGCGGCGTCGACCGGGCCAGCGCCCTGTTCCGCCGGCTCACCAGCGAGCTCGTCGTCATGACGCCGGAGGAAGCCGAGCTGGCCAAGCTGTACACCAACGTCTGGCGGTACATCAAGTTCGCGACCGCCAACCAGCTGTACATGATGGCCAACGACCGCGGCCTGGATTTCGAGCGGATCCGGCAGGGCCTGGCGCAGGACTACCCGCGAGCCGCCGACATGCCGGCCGCGGGCTTCGCCGCCGGGCCGTGCCTGTTCAAGGACACCATGCAGCTCGCGGCGTTCAACAACAACAACTTCGCGCTCGGGCACACCGCGATGACGATCAACGAGGGCATGCCGCTGTACCTCGTGCACCGCCTCGAGCAGCGCTTCAACCTGGCGTCCATGACCGTCGGCATCCTCGGCATGGCGTTCAAGGGCGGCTCGGACGACATCCGGTCCAGCCTGTCCTACAAGCTCAAAAGGATTCTGGCCTTCAAGGCCAAGGCGGTTCACTGTACCGACCCCTACGTGACCGTGGACGCGGCTCTGCGGCCGCTGCAAGACGTCATCGACCGGTCGGACCTGCTCGTGATCGCCGCACCGCACCCTGAGTACCGCGACCTGGACACGGCCAAGCCGGTCGCCGACATCTGGAACATCCTCGGCAAGGGCGTCCGGATATGAGCTCCGACGCGCCGCGCGTGACGGTCGTGATCCCGGCCTACAACGAGGGCGAGCAGATCATCCCGATCCTGGACCGGCTGTTCGAATCCGTGCGGCTTCCGTGCGAGGTCCTGGTCATCGTGGACAGCGACACCGACACGACGATCCCCGTGGTCGAGGAGTACGCGCAGAAGGAGTACCGGCTCCGCAGCCTGGTCAACACCTACGCCTGCGGGCCCGCCAACGCCATCCGGTTCGGCATCGACGCCGCCGCGGCCCCGGTCGCCGTGGTCACCATGGCCGACGGCTGCGACGACGCGCGGCAGATCGACGACCTGGCCCGGCTGGTGGAGCGCGGGGTGGCGGTCGCCGCCGCCTCCCGCTACATGGCCGGCGGCCAGCAGGTCGGCGGGCCGGTCCTCAAGGGCACCCTGTCCAAGATGGCGGGTCGTTCGCTGCGGGTGCTGGCCCACGTCGGGACGCGGGACGCGACCAACTCCTTCAAGGCGTACTCGACCGAGTTCGTGCGCGAGGTGGGCATCGACTCCCGGGACGGCTTCGAGATCGGCATCGAGCTCACCGCCAAGGCCAAGCGGCTCGGCCTGCCGGTGGCCGAGATCCCAACGATCTGGCTGGACCGGCAGGCGGGCGTGTCCAACTTCCGGGTCGCGAAGTGGATCCCCAGCTACCTGCACTGGTACCGGTTCGCGTTCGGGTCACGCCTGACCGCCGAGCAGATACGCGCGCACGCCGCCAGCGCTGAGCCTCGCGTGACCGCCGGACCCGGCACGATCGCCGGGCCAGGCCAGCCCGGCCCGGCGTCCGGCATCATAGAAGACACGGAAGGGAACTAGAGGGGACCGATGGAGAAAGTTCTGGTCAGCGGATCGGCCGGGTTCATCGGCGGTTACGTTTGTGAGGAATTGCTCAGGCGGGGCTACGCCGTGGTGGGAGTGGACAACTTCTCCAAGTACGGCAAGGTGAAGAAGTCCTACGACGATCACCCGAACTACCGGCTGGTCGAAGGTGACACCCGCGACGTCGAGCTGATGACGGGCCTGCTGTCGGACTGCGACCACTTCATCGCCGGTGCGGCGATGATCGGCGGCATCTCCTACTTCCACACCTACGCCTACGATCTGCTCGCGGCCAACGAGCGGATCATCGCCTCCTCCTGCGACGCCGCGATCACGGCGAACCGGGACGGCCGGCTGCGCAAGATGACCTACCTGTCCTCATCGATGGTCTTCGAGAGCGCGACCGAGTGGCCCTCACCGGAGGGCCAGCAGCGGGAGATCCCCCCGCCGCTGTCGTCCTACGGCTTCCAGAAGCTGGCCGTGGAGTACTTCGCGCAGGCCGCCTGGGACCAGTACCAGCTGCCGTTCACGATCCTCCGGCCGTTCAACTGCGTCGGGATCGGTGAGAGCCGGGCGCTGGGCGATGAGGAGATCCTGTCCGGCAACGTGCGGCTGGCCATGAGCCACGTCGTGCCGGACCTGGTGCAGAAGGTGCTCAAGGGCCAGGACCCGCTGCACATCCTCGGCTCCGGCGATCAGGTCCGGCACTACACCTACGGCGGGGACCTGGCCGCCGGCATCGTCACCGCGATGGAGCACCCGGACGCGCGCAATGAGGATTTCAACCTGTCCACCGCCGAGAGCACGGCGGTGCTGCAGCTGGCCGAGGTGATCTGGCGCAAGATCAAGGGTGGCGGTGTTCCGCTGCGGATCGTCAACGACGACCCCTTCACCTACGACGTGCAGAAGCGGGTGCCCGACGTGGAGAAGGCCAAGCGCATCCTGGGCTACGAGGCCACGACGAGCCTGGACCAGATGCTGGACGAGGTCATCCCCTGGATCACGAGCGCGGTTGAAGCCGGCACTCTCTGAGCCGGGCCGGAGTGGGGACTCATGACGGCGTCCGGGATCGGGGCGGAGACTCCGGAGACTCCGGGCCGGGGTAAGGCCGCGGTAGCGGTCGGCACCCCGGCGGGAGACTCCGGCCCGGAGGCCGTACGGGAGCCGGGGGTAGACTCCGGCCCGGGGCGGCGGCGGAACGCCCAGGGCCGGAGTCTCCGCTGGTTGTGGGCCGCTGGGCTCGCCGTCGCCGCGGTGCTGCTCTTCGCCGCCTACCTGCGGCTGTCGAACACCTACCCGGAAGACTCCGACCAGGCCAACCTCGGCCTGCAGGCGTGGGACATGCTGCACGGCAACCTGCTGCTGCACGGCTGGTCGCTCTCGGATGTCTCCTTCTACACGACCGAACTGCCGCAGTACATGCTGGTGGAACTCCTGCGCGGGCTGAACTCCGATGTGGTGCACCTGGCCGCGGCCATGACGTACACCCTCGCGACGCTGCTGGCAGCCTTGCTGGCCAAAAGCACTGCCACCGGCCGTCAGGCGCTGGTGCGGGTGCTCATCGCCGTCGGCATCATGCTCGCGCCGCAACTGGATTCCGGGGTTAACATCCTCCTGTCCTCACCGGACCACATCGGTA
>JBEKCN010000637.1:0-3634 GCA_050014855.1 Streptosporangiaceae bacterium
GGCGCCAGCCCAGCAGGAACAGGCCGAGGAAGGCCAGCGCGACCAGGATGAAGGCGAACGCGGTGCCCTGGCCGCCCCACACCCGCAGCAGGTTGCCGAAGGCCACGGTGCCGATCCAGGCCAGCAGGCCAGCGGGCACGATGGCCCGTGGCCGGCGCCACGCGCGGGCCGCGAACCAGCCCAGGGCCAGGCCGGCCAGGAACGGCCACGCCGTGCTGGCTGTCCCGGTCAGCGTTTCGCCCTTGTCGTGGCTGGCCCGGCCGATCACCACGAACAGCAGCACACAGCCGGCGTCGGCCAGCGCCGCCCACAGGATGCTCCAGCCGGATGCGGCGGGCCCGGGCGCCTGCACCTCTCCCGGGCCGGGCTCCGTCACCTGCGTCCCGCGGGGACCAGGTTCGGCGGCTCGTGACCGGCCACGTACGCCGCGATCTGCTCCTGGTCGGTGCCGGCGCTGAGCGTCTGCACCAGCCGCAGCTTGGGCATCTCCCGCATGGCGGCCAGCGTGCCCTTGACGCATGCGTACGAGACGACGAGAACCTCGGCTTCCGCCGCGTCGGCCGGCATCGCCCCGGCGGGGTCGTAGACCACCGGGCGGACGTCGCCGAGGCCGCCGAGCGCCGCCCGGCCCTCGTCCTCGGGCATGAGAACCGTTACCGCCATCCGTTCGCCCTCCGGCTGCCGACCATCACCGCGTCCTGTCCGGCATCAAGGATGCCAGCCAAAGGGACTGGCCGCGGCCCAACTCAGCGGCCCAACTCGGCGGCCCAACTCAGCGGGCCAACTCAGCGGCCCGGCTCGACGATGACCTTCAGCCCGGCCCGGCGGGCCGCCACGCCGAACGCGCCCGCCACGTCGGTCAACGGGAAGTGGTGGGTGACCACCTGGCCGAGGTCGACCCGGCCCCGCGCCGCCATACTGATCACGCGGGGGTAGACCTCGTTCATCCGCCGGACCATCGCGATGGTCAGGCCCTTGCGCCGGGCGACCGAGGCGCGGAACGTGGTCAGGTCGTCGTCGGGGATCCCGGCCAGCACCACCCGGCCGCCGGGCCGGGTGGCGTCCATGGCCAGCCGCACGGCGTCGCCCGTCCCGGCGATCTCGAACGCGACGTCCACCCCGTCCCCGGTCAGCTCGCGCACCCCGGGCGGCTCATTGAGGACTCCCGAGCCGGTCCCCGGGCCGTCGTCCCGGCCGGGCCCAGCGAGCTGGGCCGGATCGGCCACCCGGGCCGCGCCGGACTTGGCCGCCGCCTCCCGCCGGTGCGGCAGCGGGTCGGCCGCGACCACGGACTGCGCGCCGGCGGCGCGCAGCAACTGGATGAGCAGCAGGCCGATCGGCCCGCAGCCGATCACCGCGGCCGTGCCGCCCAGCCGCAGGTGCCCGAGGTCATAGGAGTGCAGGGCCACCCCGAGCGGTTCCAGTACCGCGCCGTCCGCGTCGGACAGCTCCTCCGGCAGCGGGTACAGCAGCTCTTCCGGCCAGCTCATGTACTCGCGCATCGCGCCGTCTGTGCCGCCGTGGCCGGCGAACCGGATCCGGGGGCACAGGTTCCGGTAACCGTCGCGGCAGGGGCGGCACACGCCGCAGGGGATGGCCGGGTCTATCGCCACCCGTTCGCCACGCCGCGGCCCGTCCGCGATGACGCCGGCGCCCTCGTGCCCGAGCACCAGCGGCCGGGCGAGCTGTGCGTCACCGATCCCGCCCTGGTCCCACCAGTGCAGGTCCGACCCGCAGATACCGACGGCCGTGACCCGGACCAGCTCCTCGTCCGGACCGGGCTCCGGGACCGCCTCGTCGCCGACCCGGATATCACCGACGCCGTGCAACCTCGCGACCTGCATCATTCTCAAGTCCATCTGGCCATCACACCATCAGGTCGGCAGCGGCCCGGGTTCTGGCGGCACCGGAGGCAGCGACGGGTCCGGGATCGGGCCGGGCGGCTCCGACGCGGGCCCGGGTCCCGGCGGCACCGGCCCCGGCCCGGGCTGCGGCGGCACAGGGGACGGCTCGGGCATCGGCCCGGGCTGCGGCGGCAGCGGGGACGGCTCCGGTGTTGACCCGATCGTCTGCATCGCGGACCCCTTCCTTCCCAAACTGTCTGTGCGGGCAAAGTACCGCGCTCAGGAACTCTGCCCCAGTAATCCAGCACGTAGGGGGCGGGGAGCCCCCGCCCCCTGCCTGACGTAGCGTTCAGCGGACGGCGTACAGATGCTCCAGCGCGAGCTGGTCCAGCCGCTCGTACCCCATCCCGCGTTCGGCGAGCGCCGGGATGTCGATCTGCACGTCGCGTACGTCACGCCAGGTCTCGCCCGCGGCCAGGGTCGGCTCCCGGAGCTCCTCGACCCGCGAGGCCACCAGGGCCGCGATGACCTCAGGGTCGCGGCGGAACCTCCGCACCTTGTCCCGCAGGATCAGGTAGTTCCGCATGCAGGCGGCCGCCGAGACCCAGACGCCCTCGTCGTTCTCGGTCCGCGGCGGCTTGTAGTCGAAGTGCACCGGGCCCTCGTAGCCGCCCCGCTCCAGGACGTCCACCACCCAGAACGCCCCGCGCACGTTGCCGGCGCCGAACCGCAGGTCCTGGTCGAAGCGCGGCCCGTGCTGGCCGTTCAGGTCGATGTGGAACAGCTTGCCGTGCCACAGCGCCTGGCTGATCCCGTGCGCGTAGTTCAGCGAGGCCATCTCCTCGTGGCCGATCTCCGGGTTGATCCCCACCATGTCGGGATAGGCCAGCTCGTTGATGAACGCGAGCGCGTGCCCCGCCGTCGGCAGCAGGATGTCGCCGCGCGGCTCGTTCGGCTTGGGCTCGATGGCGAACCGGATGTCGTAGCCCTGCCCGGTGACGTACTCGCACAGCAGGTTCAGGCCGTCGGCGTACCGGCTCAGCGCGGCCCGGATGTCCTTGGCCGCGCCGGACTCCGCGCCCTCCCGGCCGCCCCAGAAGATGTAGGTCTTCGCGCCCAGCTCGGCGGCCAGGTCGAGGTTGCGCATCACCTTGGCCAGCGCGAACCGGCGGATCTCCCGCTCGTTGGCGGTGAACCCGCCGTCCTTGAAGATCGGGTGGCCGAACAGGTTGGTGGTGGCCGTGGTCACGATCACCCCCGTGTCCTCCAGGGCCTTGCGGAAGGCGGCGATGTCCCCGTCCCGCTCGCTGGGCGACGCGTCGAACGGGAACACGTCGTTGTCGTGGAAGTTGACGCCGTAGGCCCCCAGCTCGGCGAGCTTGCGGACGGCCCGGTCGGCCGGCATAGGCGGCCGGATCGCGCCGCCGAAGACGTCCACGCCCTGCCAGCCGACGGTCCAGATACCAAACGAGAACCTGTCTTCGGGGCGCGGGACGTAGGGGTCGTGCTCCTGACTCAATGATGTTTCGGGGCTCACCGATGCTTCAGGGCTCATGTCGATTCCTTTCCTGCCACGTCGCGGTGTCGTCCCGGAGCGTGGCGTATCGGTCGCGGATCTCCGGTCGCGGATCCGCGGTGAAAGTGGCTGCCGGGAAACCGGGCCAGGCCGGGGGCTCGGCCCGCCCGGACAGGGCCCAGGCCGCCTGCCGGGCGGCGCCGATGGCGACGTACTCAGCGGGATCGGGGACGGTCACCGGCACGCCGAACACGGCGGGCGCGATGGACCGCAC
>JBEKCN010000638.1:0-3634 GCA_050014855.1 Streptosporangiaceae bacterium
GACAACGGCCTGGCGGGTCGCCTTGAAACCGTACAAAGTTCTCACAGAGCCAGGCGGGAGCGGGCCAGCCGCGGCCACGCAGGCGGCTCAGCCGACACGTATCCCTGGTGACGGCAGGCTGGCACGCCAGCAGGCTGGGAGAGCCCGCAGATTCCCCCGGGCCACCCGGCGCTCAGGAGGCGATCAGTTGCCAAGCGTCCGGCGACTGTCACGTTAGGTGACGTTTGCCCCTGACTTCTCGGGCATTCTCCTCTAAGTACCAGTATGCACGCTGCGTAAGATTGAGTTAACAAAGAGTGAAATGAGGCTTTCTGCGCTGCGGGAAGGGAAGACAATGAAGCTCAGCAAGAAGCTCATCGCAGTCCCGGCTCTCACGCTCGCAGCAGGCCTCGGCCTCACCGCGTGCGGCTCTGGAAAGGCCCCAGTGGCGAAGCCCGCCGTTACCGTTACGCGGACAGTGTCAGCCAAGCCCGCGCCGGTCAAGACAACTCACCCGGCTAAGCCAAAGCCGGTGCCCACAACCCCCACACTCACGCCGACCCCGGCTGCTGCTCTGCCAACAGTCCCAACAAACTCAGGCACGGACCCATCTCAGGTTGCGGTAGAGCCATCCACGATCGATACATCAGCTGATGGCACTGGCGACATAACGGGAATCACGTGGTCGTCATGGACGGCGTCTAGCGCTGAAGGCTCCGGGTCGATCGCCCTAGATAACGGTGTGCCGAACATGGCTCAGGGCACCGTGGTGAACGTCCCGGTCTCCATTGCCCTGTCTGCCCCGGCGAACGGCAGCTTCACCGCGATGACCGTGGCCGACAGTTCGGGTAACACAAACATCTACAGCTTTAACGGCGGCAGTGACACGTACGGGCTGGGTGTCGATGACCCTGCGCCCGCCGCGCCTGTGACATCGGCCAACTCGCCCGCGCCTGGGGCACCAGGCTGCACAACCATAGCTGGCTACTACCCGGGCGGCCAGCCAGGTCACCTTAACTCATCCGGCTTCTGTGTGATGGATGGCGAGAATGGCAACTCTTGATCGTTGACCGTGATGCCCCCCGGGGCATTGCGGAGAGCGATTCAGACAGAATCGTCAAACAGGGGAACATCATGCCGCGCACCAGTTTCTATATCCGGGGCCCGAAAATCGGGCCCGTGCATACGATATTTCACCTGGGCTCTGTTGGTACGGGGAGAAGGCAGACTCCCAGCGGGCCGAGATACCACGCGCATCTGGAAAGCCGGTCCGGCCAGGTCTACCAGTGCGAGCACAATCACCGGACCGAGAGCGCGGCCATCACATGCTCCAAGTCAAAGGCTACGCAGCAGGCAGCGTTGGCTAAATTCACACGGCTTGACCAGCAGGCCGCTGCGCAAGCCGCCGCCACCCAGGCCAGGGTCGACCGTAAGGCACGCGGACATTTCTGGAACCATTAGCTGCCGACTCTCAGGCCCTTCGGGGCCTGGGGGTGAATGGCCTCCTGGTCGCGGTCCGTTATGCTCGGCAATCTGGTTGCCAAGATGACCGCCCGACGCCACGCCGAAAGGGTGATCTGTGTGCAGCTATGCGCATGATGCGCATGGTCCGATAGTCGCCGAGACCGGATCTGCCGAATCGAGGGTGTCGAGTGCGCGTTTGGCGTACGCCTGCGAGACCGTGGCGACCGTGAATGTCGCGATGTTCGACGCCACCGGTTGGAGAGCGATGGCGGTGTCCGCGTTCTCCGCGGCCGCGCGCTCAGCTGACGGGCAACCGTCGCATCGGGAACATCATTGCCCGGGGGCTGCTCCGCGTCCGGCCGTCGCCGCCAGCTGTCGGGGCCCACGGTCAGCACTCATCGCCGGGCTATCCTCGGATGGGCCAACGCGCAGAGGAGAGTGCCGACATGACGCAGCAGGCCGCGGGATACGAGGACTGCGACATCCCGGTCGCGTCCGGGACGCTTCGGGTGCGGCGGTGGGGTGCCGCGGATGCGCCAGCGGTGGTATGCGTGCCCGGCCTGTCGGCGAACCTGTGCGGCTTCGACCGCCTCGCCGAACGGCTCGCCGGCGCCACACTGCAACTGGTGGCGATCGACCTGCGCGGCCGCGGCCGCAGCGAGGTGACCGGCGCGGGCACCTACGGCTGGCGGAGCCACGCGCGCGACGTGCTCGGCATCGCGGACGCCGTCGGCGCACCGTCGTTTGCGGTCATCGGCCAGTCCAGCGGTGCGGCCATCGCCATGACCTGCGCGCAGCTCGAGCCCTCGCGGGTCGAGCGGCTCGTGCTCGTCGATCTTGCGGGGAGTCCTGACCAGCAGTCGGCGGTGCCCGTGGTCGCCTCGATTAGCCGGCTCGGCACGGTGTACCCCTCGGCGCAGGCGGCCATCGCACTGATCAAGCAGATCGGCATCATCCCCGAGTGGGACGAGTACTGGGATCGCTACTTCCAGTACGAGCTGCGCGACGTCAACGGCGGCGTTTCGCCGGCCAGCGACCGAGGCGCGGTGCTCGAGGATCTCGGGTACGGGAATGCGATGTACTGGCCGGGCCCGGAGGCGCCGATCCACACGCTGTGGAACGCGATCAGCATGCCGGCGCTGGTGCTGCGCGCCCGGCAGGAGATTATGCCGGGGTTCGGGTTCATCCTGCCCGCCGCGGAGGCGCAGCGGTTCGCGGCCGCGGTGCCATCGGCACGCGTGATGGAGATCGACGCGAATCACTACACGATTACCACGCACGACGATTCCATCGCCGCCATCCGCGCGTTCCTGCGCACGAGCTGACGCCCCCGGGCCAAGCCGCCTCGGCGCTCGCCTCGCGGCACGTCGAAGCCGCCGGCGGCTTCGACGTGCCGCGAGGCCGACCCGCACCCGCAGGGCCGCGACGCTGCAGTCCGGCACCGCCTCCGCGGCCTGTCTGAACGGCTCTGCCACCTGAGCACGCCACCAAGGACGACCCGCCCCGCAGAACCGGATAGTTCTCTCTCCGGCCACACATCGATGCCCTCGGCCCACCCCGTCACGGGACCACGCGCCATGGACCAACGTCCCTGCGCGCAGGACCTTGGCCCCGGCGGTGCGGGGATACAGCAGAACTCCTGCGCGGGAGATGGCGAGCGCGACCTGGCAGGCATGTCGGTGCCGGATGCTCAGGCCAGTGACGGTGCTGTCCGGGTGCCCAGCATGGCCCGTACATGGCTTGGCATCTCAGCAGGCCGGCGATCCGTTTAGGACTCGTCTGCTGTGGCGGCCGTCTGGGCTTCCTCGACAGCCTCGTCGGAGACGGAATGAGTCTCCACGGCACCGCCCAGCTCGGTGAGCCTGTCGGCTACGACGGTGGCTTCGGAGACGGGAGCCAGCACGCCGACAGCCGCTTTGCCTCCCTGCAGTTCGCTGCCGATCCGGCCGCGATCAGCCTCGTCCAGCCCCAGCTTCTTGTGGTGAAGCGCGCCCAGCACCCCACCGCCTATCAGGCCTGCGGCCAGCCCGACCGGGGTGCATAGCGCCACGACGGCGCCGATACCGGCACCCTTGCCCCAGCTGCGCTTGCCGACCTTCTCCGCCTTGAGCTCGCCCTTCTCGTTCAGGACCAGGACGCCGATGGCATCCCCGCGTGCCACACCCGAGTCCTTCAGAGAGGTGGCCGCCGT
>JBEKCN010000639.1:0-3632 GCA_050014855.1 Streptosporangiaceae bacterium
CGCTATCCCGTGTATCTGACGTCGGGCGCAATCGTGCCGGATTGCAGCGTTTACCTGTCCCGGCACGGCCACCTGATCAACTCCGAGGGCGAGCCGCGCCGGCTGACCGACCAGGCCACCCTCATCTGCGGGCTGCTGGCTGAGGTTCCGGGTCTGATGACCCGGGTCGGTGCCACTCCGCGGGAATGGCTACGCAGGGTTCAGGATGAGCAGGTCAGGGAGGATATTCGCGGTCTCTTCCAGGCTGCCGGTATGGTGCGGACGGCCGTTCTGCCGACCGGTGATGAAACGATCCCGAGCGTGTCCCCGACTGAGCAGTCCTGATCCGCGGGTTCAGCCCGGTTCCGGGAGATGCGGCGGACTGCGGCTGGAGCCTGCTGGCCGGCCTGGCCGTCTGTGATGCTCAGCGCCGGCGATCCCGGGATAGCCCGCGTGTTCATTTCGATGCTGCCCGGCCCCGCAGCACCTGGCAGGATAACCAGTGGCGTAAAACGGCGTGGAGCAAGGAGATGCGGTGACTCAGCAGAGACGCGGGCTCGGCAAGGGACTCGGTGCGCTCATCCCGGCTGCGGCGAGGACCGGCGAAGCCGGCTCGTCCGCGGCAACACGAGCCGGTGTTACACCGGAGCAGCGGGCCGCGACCCTCACGGAGGACGGCGCGGCGGGTGCCCAGCCGATCGCCGGCGCCTATTTCGAGGAGGTGCCGACCGGCGCCATCACCCCCAATCCGCGCCAGCCGCGGCGGACCTTCGATGAAGAGGCGCTGGAAGAGCTCGCGTCTTCCATCCGTGAGGTCGGCCTTCTCCAGCCGGTCGTCGTCCGGCAGGTGATGCCGGGCCGCTACGAGCTCATCATGGGCGAGCGGCGCTGGCGGGCCAGCCAGCGAGCCGACCTCAAGCTGATTCCGGCCATCGTCCGGGAGACCGCCGACACTGACCTGCTGCGCGATGCGCTGATCGAGAACCTGCACCGGCAGCAGCTCGACCCGCTGGAAGAGGCGGCGGCCTATCAGCAGCTCCTCGATGATTTCGGTGCCACCCACGAGCAGCTGGCCAGGAAAATCGGGCGTTCGCGTCCGCACATCTCGAACACGCTCCGGCTGCTGAACCTGCCACCGGCCGTGCAGAAGCGGGTCGCCGCCGGGGTGCTGAGCGCGGGGCACGCTCGCGCGCTGCTGTCCCTGGAGAGCCCAGACGCGCAGGAGCGGCTCGCGCACCGGATCGTGGCCGAGGGCCTCTCGGTGCGGGCGGTCGAGGAGATCGTGGCCGTGGGGGACGAGGGGCAGGCGAAACCGCAGCGGCGGCAAGGGGCCAAGCCTGTCGCTCCAGGCCTGCGGGACCTGGCCGACCGGCTGTCCGACGCGCTCGAGACCCGGGTCAAGGTGGAAATCGGCCGACGTAAAGGCAAGATCACGGTCGAGTTCGCCTCGCTCGATGATCTGGACCGTATCGTCAAGGCCATGTCCCGCGAACCAGAGCCCGGGCCGGCGGCCTCGCCCGCGGCACCTGCGTAGCAGCCCCTGGAACCTGGCCAGGCCGGACCGGCGCGTTGTTCCACGTGAAACATGCGATCGCGGCGGCGCCGACGGACCGTGGCCGAGCGCAGCTCCGACCGGCTAGCGCAGTGGCGGGTCCCGGGGGGTTGTCCCCGGGCTAGCACTTTCGGCGAAGTACGACTGCGGGTTACGGCGAGGCGCTCGTGACCGGCTTAGCGAACCGGGCCTAATGAGCACATGGCAGTGCACCACTTAACTGGGCCAGGGCGCTCAGCCCGTTGCACAAGACAGCGGGGACTGCCTGCCTGCCGGGCCCTGTGCCCGGTGAGCGGCCGGTGTCTCGGCGAGAACCACTATCGGGGCGCGGAGCGCAGCGGGGGGTTCCGGGGGGGCGCCCCCCCAGGACAGCACAGCGCCGGTTTCGGCTAGCCGGGCCCGGCGCCTTCGGCGATACTCCGGATGCTGGCCACAAACTGGTCGACGTCGGCCTCGGTCGTGTCGAAGGCGGTCATCCAGCGGACGATGGACGCCTTCTCGTCCCAGACGTAGAAGAACCAGTCCCGCTGCAGGGCCTCGATATAACGCCGGTCTACCCGAGCGAACACCGCGTCGGACTGAACCGGGAAGCAGATGTGTACGCCCGGAACATCCCGTACGCCGGCGGCCAGCCGGCGGGCCATCTCGTTCGCATGTGAGGCGTTGCGCCGCCACAGGTCGTCTTCGGTCAGCGCCAGGAACTGCGCCGCCAGATACCGCATCTTCGAGGCGAGCTGCAACTGCTGCTTCCGCAGATAGGGCGCGTCCGCTGACAATGGCTCGCGCATCACCACGACGGCCTCCGCGCCGAGCGCGCCGTTCTTGGTGCCGCCGAAGCTCAGCACGTCCGCGCAATCGGCCAGCTCAGCCAGGGAGCAGTCCAGGTAGGCGGCGGCGTTGGCCAGGCGGGCCCCGTCGATGTAGAGGCGCAGATCATTGGCGTGGCAGAAGTCCCCGATCTTCCGCAGCTCCGCGACGGTGTAGCAGGTGCCGAGCTCAGTGGACTGGGTGATCGCCACCACGCCGGGCTGGGCCCGGTGGTCGTCGCCGCGCCCACTGAGCTGCTCGGCGATCAGGTCCGGGGTGAGCTTGCCGTCTGGCACCGGGACCGTGAGGAGCTTGGTACCGAGAATGCGTTCCGCGGCACCGCATTCGTCGGTGTTGATGTGCGCGGACTCTGCGCAGATAACCGCCTCGTGCCGGCGCAGCAGCAGGCTCAGCCCGAGGATGTTCGCCGCGCTTCCGTTGAACACCAGGAAGACGCCACCCTCCGCCCGGAAGGCGCGGCGTAGCTCGGCCGTCGCTCGCCTGGTCCATTCGTCGGCTCCGTACGCCATGGCGTCGCCGGCGTTCGCCTCGATGACGGCTCTCAGGACCGCTTCGTGCGCTCCCGCATGGTTATCGCTCCCGAAACTCCTCCGATCAGCCATGCCCTCCAACCTATGTGGGGCGGCACCGCGGCCCGGCAGCGGGGAGGCAGCCCCAGCGCGGCCGAGACGGAGCCAGGCGGGGGGCCGGGAAGGTCCCCGAGCCGCGGGACTGGGCAGAGGCCGGCAGAGGCCACCGCGGTAGACAGCGGAGGCCGTCCGGACGCAATGGGCTGTGGCGGGTAACCCTCGTCGGCCCTGCGGAGAGCGCCGGAACGAACGAATACGCGCGACTATGCGGGCGGCTGGGGAAGGAGCAGGCCAGACGGGTACCGCCCGGGAGGCGGCCAGGGTGGTCCGGGCCCGATCGCGAGGCGGCCAGGGTGGTCCGGGCTTGATCAGCCGCCGCGGGCGGCGGCCAGCCGGAGCAGGGTCAGGCATGCCGCACCGAATTCATGCCCTGCGGCATCCAGGGCCATGGGCAGCGTGCTGGTTTCTGTCATGCCCGGGGAGACGTTGACCTCGAGGAAGTAGACTTCGCCGGATTGGCTGACAATGAGATCGGTCCTCGAGATATCACGCAGCCCCAGTGCGGCATGCGCGCAGGAAGCGGCCTTGGCGGCGCTGTCCAGAGCGGCGCTGGGCAGCCGGGCCTGGGTGTAGAAGGCGGTCTGGCCCGCGGTGTACCTGGCCGTGTAGTCGTACTGCCCGGCGGCGGGGACGATCTCCACCGC
>JBEKCN010000640.1:0-3626 GCA_050014855.1 Streptosporangiaceae bacterium
CGGTCATCGAGGCGCTGGGCGCAGCGTATGAGACCCTGGGCACCGACCAGGAGCTACGCGCCGGTGTGCTGTTTGGGCACGGCGATCACTTTTCGGCTGGCCTGGATCTGGCCCAGGTTGGCCCGGTGGTGGCCCAGGACGGCCCTGGCGCCCTGAGCGGCTCGCACCGCTTCGATCCGTTCGGGGTCTGGCGTGACCCGGTGCCCAAGCCAGTGGTGCTGGCCGTCAACGGCATCGCCTACACCCTGTCGATCGAGCTTGCCCTCGCCGCCGATATCGTGGTGGCCGCTGATGACGTGCGTTTTCGCCAGCTGGAGATCGGCCGCGGGATCTTGCCGTTCGGCGGCGCCACCTTCCGCGCACCCGCGCAGCTCGGCTGGGGCAACGCGATGCGCTTCCTGCTCACCGCCGAGGAGTTCGGCGCCGCCGAGGCGCTGCGGATCGGGCTGGTCCAGGAGGTCGTACCGGCCGGATCGCACCTCCAGCGGGCGCGCGAACTGGCCCAGCTGATCGCCCGGCAGGCGCCTCTCGGCGTCCAGGGCACGCTGGCCAGCGCGCGCGCAGGACGCAGCCACGGCCCAGACGCGGCGCGCGAGCACCTCCTCTTTCTGCTGCCGGGCATCCTGCACAGCCAAGACGCCACTGAGGGGTTGCGCAGCTTCACCGAGCGACGTGAGGGCCGCTTCACCGGCCACTGACCCGGGCGCCTCCGGCCCGGGCCGCCCCGCAGCCACATCAGCCCTCCAGCCCGGGCAACCGGAAGGACGTGGGCCAGAGGCTGGTCTGGCGGAGATCCCGTTGGCGTGCGCCGGATGGCGACGGCTTCCCTGTTTACGGCAAGGGCTTCCTGCCGGCGTTGGAGGCCTGACAGGAAGACGGACTGGTTGTTCAGCGCTGCGGCGAGGAGGGGCAGGAACGCGTCCGGCTGTGCCTGTGCCAGCTTTCGGTGGATAGTGACGGCGTCGCCGTTAACGGCGAGAGCCGCTTTCCGATGTCCGGCCGCCGACAGGCAGCTGGACTGGGTGTTCAGGGCTGCGGCAAGGAGGGGCGTAAATTCATCGGGCTGCTCCTCAAGCAGTGTCCGGTAGACGCTGACAGCTTCCCCGATCGCGGCCAGGGCTTCCTGCCACCGCTGGGACGACCGCAGGAAGCTCTCGCCGCGAGCGAGCAGGCAATTTCTATATACAGGCAACTGGCCGAGGCGCGTCCGGCGCCGTTCCTTCATCGTCTCGCCACGGCGCTGAACGGCCAGTCCCGTCTGCTCTCCGCCCTAGGGCGCAGCGATGACGCCGACTCCGCTGCCCGGGCAGCAAGCGAGATACGCCACCAGACCGGGCTGCCGGACTTGCTGACTCCTGCAGTAGTTGAACGCCTCGAATACTACGTTCGTGACCTCAGGCGCAGGAAAGCGTTTGGAGAGGCGTTGTCCCGCACTGACTTCGTCGAGTGGGCGCGAAACGCCACGGCAAGGAATATCGAGAAGATGGAACGCGCGTGGAAGTGGGTTCGTCGTGTACTGGATGGCTGAACACCACCCAGCCGGGCAGGGAGTCCAGTACGCGGCGCCGCCTTGACCCGACGATATCTCACTCCGCCCCCTTGGGTCGGACTGCCCGGGTTGTGCTCGCGGACGTACCCGATGGGTGGGGCGGACGATCATGCCGGTGCCGGTCTCGACGTTTGGCTGCATCCAGCTGTTACCTTCCTCCGGCAGTGCCGCCCCCCAGCGCGCCACGCCTGGCCCGTCGCGGCGACCGCCACCGGGAGTGCAAGCAGGCCGACCGAAGTCCCGGATGGTCTGCATCCGGCAGGGGCCGCCTGGCGCAGCCGGCCGCTTGGAGCACCGTATGGCGGCGGTCAGAAGGGTCCGGTGAGTTCGCCGAGGGTGCCGGTGAGCCGGAGGTTCTCGGAGTAGTCGACCGGGCAGGTGATCACCGAGACGGTGTCGGCGGCGAGGGCCTCGGTGAGGGTGGGCAGCAGGTCGTCGGCGGAGTTGATCCGGTAGCCGCGGGCCCCGAAGCTCTCGGCGTAGGCGGCGAAGTCCGGGTTGGCGAAGCCGGTGGCGACGTCATGGCCGAGCTCGAGGTCCATCTTCCACTTGATCAGCCCGTAGGCGTCGTCCTGCCAGATCAGCACAGTCAGGGGGATGCGCTCGCGCAGGGCGGTCTCGATCTCCTGGGAGTGCATCAAGAATGCGCCATCACCCGCGGCGGCCAGCACCCGCCGGCCGGGCTCGGCCAGCTTGGCGCCGATGGCGCCAGGCAGGGCGAAGGACATGGCGGACAGGCCGTTGGAGGTCAGGCAGGTGCCGGGCTCGTAGGTGGGATACAGCCGGGCCATCCACATCTTCACCGCGCCGGTATCGGCCAGGACGATATCGGAGCGCCCCAGGGCGGCCCGGATGTCGGACACCACCCGCTGCGGCTTGACCGGGAAGCTGTCATCGGCCGCGCCGCGCGCCAGCTCGCCGGCCAGCAGCGCCCGGATCTTCTCCCCGCTGGCCCCCGGCTGCCACCGCCCGGTGGTGGCGGCGGCCAGCGCGTCCAGGGTCGCGCTGAGATCGGCCTGGACCCCGACCTCGACGTCGTAGCTGGCGTCCACCTCGGCCGGCAACCGGCTCAGGTGCACGATCCGCTTGTCCCGGCCGGGGTTGACCCGGGCCGGGTCGAACTCCTGCAGCTCGTAGCCGACGCTGATGATGACGTCTGCCTCGTCGAAACCGAAGTTGACGTAGTCATGTCGCATGAACCCCACCGCGCCGAGGGCGTTCGGGTGGTCATCGGGGAACACGCCCTTGCCGTGGAAGGTGGTCGCCACCGGCAGGCCCAGCTGCTCGGAAAAGCGCCGCAGCGCACCGGCCGCGCCGGCCCGGGCGGCCCCGTGGCCGGCCAGCACGATCGGGCGCCGGGCAGCGTCAAGCACCGCCGCGGCCCGCTCGATCTGCGATGCCGACGGCACGTCAGGCCGGGGAACGTTGACGTTGAGCGGAGCCAGCCCCGGCGCGCTCATGGTCTCGACATCCTCGGGCACCGCCAGGTAGACCGACCCGGGACGCTCGGTCTGCGCTAGCTTGAACGCCTTGCGGATCATCTCCGGCACCGCACCCGGGGTCAGGACCACATCCGCCCACTTGGTCACCGGCGCGAACATCGCCACCAGGTCGACGCTCTGGTGAGACTCCTTGTAGATCCGGTTCAGGCCAACCTGCGCCGACAATGCCACCACCGGCGAGCTGTTCGTGGTGGCATCGGCCGTGCCCAGCAGCAGGTTGATCGCACCCGGGCCGAGCGTCGCCGAGCACACCCCGGCGCGGCCGGTCAGCCGGCCGTAGATCTCGGCCATGAACGACGCCGCCTGCTCATGGCGCACCAGCACGTACCGGATCGGCGAGCGGACCAGGGCGTCAGTGAAGCGGATGTTTTCCTCACCGGGGATGCCGAATACGACGGTGACGCCCTCCCGCTCCAGGCAGCTCACCAGCAGATCCGCGACGCCAGGCTGTTCCACGGCCACCCACCAGAACCTAGCGGTCGATGAGGCGATACGACCAGGCCCGGGCAGCAGCCTGGACCGAGACGCCACCTATTGTCGCTGCCCACATCGCGCGCGCCGCCCGGTAAAGCCGC
>JBEKCN010000641.1:0-3624 GCA_050014855.1 Streptosporangiaceae bacterium
GAGTACGGGTCGTAACCGCAGTGCCAGTCGCCGCGCAGCAGCGCCAGCACCTCGACCGGATCGACGCCCCGGGAGACCACGGCCACCGAGTCGCGGTAGGTGGGAAACAGCCAATCCTGCTCGCGCAAGGCCAGGACCGCGCCGATCTCCGCCGCCTCCTGGCCGTGCGCCGACGGGTACACCGCCAGCCGCCCCTGCCGGGTCAGGGCGGTCGCCTGGGTGTCGAAGCGCCGGGCCAGCACCATCCTGCGATAGAGCTCCACCACGATGCCGTCGGCGGGCATACCCAGATCGCCCGGCACGGCCCGGCCATCCGCGTCCACCAGGGTCAGCGGCGCGTCATCCGGTAGCAGCCCCAGGGCGCGGGTGGGGGCGGGCATTTCGGGAGCTACAGAAGCCATCGGTACTCCGATCATTGGGAGACACCTAGTGGCCATCCTGCGGCTCAACCGGCCGAACATCCAGGGCCGGGGAAAATGTCAAGACCTATGAATTTTTGACGGCTCCGGGAATGGACGCACGGCCTCCCTGGGAGCCGATACCGTGACCCCGGTAGACAACTGGCACGAGCAGTTATCCGGGCCCGCTGTGGCGCGGGGTTCACCGCCAGAGCGTATCTGAGGGCAGTTATGGCGCGGGGTTCACCGCCAGCGCGCTGCCGCCGCCCAGCCGGACGGCTCGGCCACGGCCCCGTGACGCCCGCCGCCGAGGTTCTGCAACGCGGTGGCGGTCGCCCGGGTAGTAGTCCAGCGGCAGGATCGAGCCGCCCGTTTCAGTGAACTATTCCCCGAACTGGCTGGTGAGCTGTTTGGCCAGGGGTGCCGTTGTAGAACAGCGGCTCGGTGCTCGAGGTGGCCGAGTTGGTCTGGCTGACCCGGGGCGCCGCCCAGGGCCACCCATACTGATCCAGGACGGAGCAGGTATCAAGCCCGCATCCGGGCTGCGTTCAGCGAAGATCCGGCGCCGACGCAGCCAGGGCGCAGGCGGCCTCTGGGTCAGGCCGGGGCGAGGAAGGCGCGCAGCGCCGCGATCATCATCTCCGCGTCGCCCGTCCCGGACAGCTCCCGCGCTGAGTGCATGGCCAGCGTCGGGCTGCCGACGTCCAGGGTCGGGATGGCCAGGCCCGCGGCCACGATCGGGCCGATCGTCGACCCGCTGCGCACGCCGCTCCGGTTGACGAAGTACTGCACGGGCACCTTCGCCTGCTCGGCCGCGAGCAGGAAGGCTGCGTGCGTCGGTGCCGTCGTGCCGTAGTTGACGTTGGCGCTCACCTTGATCACCGGGCCGCCGCCGAACGCCACCCAGTGCCCGGGCTCGTGCCGCTCGGCGTAGCTGGGGTGCGTGGCGTGTGTCATGTCCGCCGAGACGTGCAGGGAGCTGGTGACGGCCCGCAGGAAATCGTCCCGCCCGCCGCCGCGGGCCAGCACGCTGCGCTCCATCTGGCGGCCCAGCCAGGCCCCGCGGGCGCCGGTGGCCGACTGGCTGCCGATCTCCTCGTTGTCGAACAGCACGATGGCGCTGATGTGCTCCGCCACGGGCTGCCTGGCCACCTCGCCCAGCGCGGTCACCGAGGCATGCGACAGGGTGAGGTCGTCCTGGCGGCCCGAGCTGACGAACTCCTCACCGGCCCCGGCCAGGGTCCCCCCGGTAAGGTCGTAGGTCACCACGTCGTGACTCAGCACGTCCTCGGGCGGCACGTCCAGCTCGGCGGCCAGGAAGCGGGCGAACCCGCCCGGGTCCGGCTCACCCAGCGACCAGATGGGCACGACATGCTGCTGGGCGTCGAGCTTCAGCCCGTCCGTGCTCAGCCGGGGGTCCAGGTGGATCGCGAGCTGGGGCACCCGCAGCACGGGCCGGTGCACCCGCAGCAGCCGTATCTGGAGGCCGTCGCCGGTGCGTACCACGACCCGCCCGGCCAGGCCCAGGTCCCGGTCGAGCCAGGAGTTGAGCAGCGCGCCGCCGTAGACCTCCACGCCGAGCTGCCGGACACCGGCCCGGCCGGTATCGGGCCGGGGCTTGACCTTGAGCGTGGGGCTGTCGGTGTGCGCGCCGAGCAGCCGGAACGGGGTGGCGGGCCCCGCGCCCTCGGGGACGGCCCACGCGAACAGCGACCCGCCGTCAATCACCACGTACCGGCCGGGACCGGACGGCCAGTCCGCCGCCTGGGCCACCTCGGTGAACCCGGCCGCGGTCAGCCACCGGAGGGCTTCGGCTGCGGCGTGATACGGCGACGGTGAGGCGTCGAGGAACCGGATCAGGTCGAGGGCTGTCTCCCGGGCGCTGCTCATCGCCCCATCCTGCCCCAGCGGCCGCCCCCACGTGGCCGGCGGATGCGAGATGATCGGGGTCATCGCCGTCGCGTCCGCCGTATCCGGCGCTCCTCCCCGCCCTGAACGACGGGGTTTCCGGACCGGGAGGTTTTTGATGACCAACGACACCGGCAGCGTCGCCGACCAGATCCACGCCCTGGAGGTCGAGCGCTACGCGGCCATGATCGCGGGCGACGTCGAGGCCCTCGGCCGCCTGCTGTCCGACCGGCTGGTCTACCGCCACTCCACCGGCGGCCACGACTCTAAGGCCAGCTACCTGGAGCGGGTCCGCAACGGCACGTTCGTCTACGAGTCGATCGAGCACCCGGAGGACGAGATCATCGTGGCGGACGGGGCCGCTGTGGTTCTCGGCCTGATGATCGCCCGGGTGCACCGGTCCGGCGAGCTCCATGAGCTGCGCAACACCGCCTGCGCCGTGTGGGCGCGCGAGGACGGCCACTGGCGGCTGGTCGCCTACCAGCCCACCCCGATCACGGGCTGACGCCGCGCCGCGCCGGCCTTCGCGGCTCGGGCTGCTGCCCCGGCGCGGTTTCAGTCGCGGTTGTCCCGGTGACCGCTCAGCCGGACGAATACCGTCAGCGCGACGATGACCAGCGTGATGGCGCCGCCGAATTCCACGATGTACAGGCCATCGGGGGAATCAACGGCCTCCTCGGTGAACGCCACGGCCAGCACGAGTACCACCATCGAGACGACCCTGGCCTTGAGCTCGTTCAGATCATTCATGGCCAGCCACCTGGGCAGCAACCCGGCCTGGCGGCGGTCGATGTCGGCGATGAACAGCTCGTAGAACCCGATGGCCGAGATGAGCGCGGTGGCCCCGATGAGGAACAGGTCGAAGTCCAGCAGGAACAGGCCGATGTGGTGGCCGACCGGGAACGGGTGATGGAGGATGCCAGAAAACGCATTGATGAACACGGCGACGCCGTAGACGAACGCGCCCAGCGCCGCGAGCAGCAGGAACGCGACAGGAATGTAAGCCAGCCACAGGGAGCCGACCAGAGCCTGCTCGACTCGCACGCTGGACCGCCGGGCGTACCGCGGCGGCTCGGTGTCTCCCGCCACGGACTCCCGCTCCTCCGGCATGTCGCTCCCCGTCATCAGCCGCCGCCCGGCGCGGTCGCCCGCCCACCTGGCGAGGATAACAACACGGCCGCCTCAGCCCCGCTGTCCGGCCCCGGCGGGCAGCGCGCCCGCGTGCCTGATCGTATCCAGCCCCGCCGTACAGCGGGACGTCACGCGTCACGACGTTGAGAGCGCCTCGACATGGATAGACGTTCAGAGCGTCCCGACA
>JBEKCN010000642.1:0-3622 GCA_050014855.1 Streptosporangiaceae bacterium
TCCGCGGCCTGGACGCCGAACTCCTCGACCGCGTGCGATTCCATCTGCTCCAGGCGCAGCCGGTGCTCGGCCCGGGCAATCTCCGCGCCGTGCGCGGTGCTGACCACGGTGTCCAGCTCGGTGGCCAGCTCCCGGACCCGGGCCCGCACGCCCTTGAGCTCCTCGGTCCCCTCCGCGGTAGCCGTCTCGGCGGCGGCCCGCCGGGCCAGGGCATCCTGCAGCGACCGTTCCGCACTGGCCACTGCCAGCCGGGCACCGCGGGCAACGGCCCGCGCGACGGCCGCCTGCGCGGCCCGCTGCGCGCGGCGGGCCTGGGCCCGCTCGCGGGCCTCGCGCTCGGCCGCCGCGGTGACGACCAGCGTGTCCGCCCGGCCCTCGATAGCCCGGAGCCGCTCTTCGACGGTCCGGACCTCGAGGCGGGCCTCCATCTCAGCGTTGCGGGCCATGGTGCACCGCTGGGCCAGCGTCTCCTTGGCTGCCGCGGCCGTCCGCCCGGTCCCGTCGGCGCCCTCCGGGTGGGCCGCTCCATCGTCGCCGGCCAGCGCGGCGGCCTGCACCGCAGCCTGATCTGTGGCCTCGGCCTCGGCCGCGGCGAGCTTGCCGGACAGCTCGGTCAGCCGGGCGAGATCCTTCTCGCCGGCCTGCCGGGCCGAATCGATCGCCTTTTCCAGCCGCCGGACCTCATCGGTGGCGGCCCGGGCGGCCCCGGCGAGCCGGCCGAGCCGGCCGGAGATCTCCGCGGCCGCCGAGTCGGCCTGGCGCATCCGGGCCCGGGCTTCTTCCACCGCCAGCCGCGCCGCCTCCTCGGCCCGCATCGCCACCGCGAGCCGCTGCGCGGCCAGTTCACACTGCTCCTGAGCTTCTTCCAGGCCCGCGACGGCATCGTCGGCGGCCGCCCGGACCTCCAGCAGGCTCTGCTGCCCGGCCGAACCGCCGCCCGCCCAGTGTGGCCCCAGCAGATCACCGTCCCGGGTGACCACGCGCAGAGACGGGGCCGCCCGCAGCAGGTCGGCCGCCTGCTCGAGGGTGGCGGCCACCACGACCCCGCTCAGCAGCTGGGTCACGGCGGGCCGCAGCTCATCGGAGGCCTGGACCAGCTCCAGCGCGGGCCGGGCCCCCGGAGGCAGCGGCTGACCACCGCTGCGGGGCGCCCGCGCCGTGAGGGAATGCCCGGCCTCCGGGTGACCGGCGATCACCAGCCCAGCGGTGCCGGCCCCGGATTCGCGCAGCACGGTCAGTACCGCGACGGCGGCCTTCAGGTCGGTGACCGCAACCGCGTCGGCGGCCGCGCCCAGCGCCGCGGCGATCGCGACCTGGGCACCGTCGTCCACGGTGAGCGCCTCGGCGAACGGGCCGATGATCCCGCTGAACCGGCCGTTGGTGGCGAGCAGATCTGCCGAGGCGTCGGCGCCCTGGCGGAACGCCTCCTGGAGCGCCTCGGCCCGGGCCCTGAGGGCGGCGTAATGCCGGGTTGCCTGGCCCTCAGCGGCCCTCAGCTCGGCGACCCCGCCGGAGGCTGCGGCCAGGGCAGCGGCCGCTTCCTCGTGGGCTACCGCCAGCTCGGCGCGGCCTTCGTCGTGCCCCGAGACCAGCTCCTCGACCTGGCCGTGCTCCTGCTGGGCCCGCTCGGCCCGGATGCGGGCCTCCGCCGCGGACGCGCCGAGCCGCTCGATCTCCTCGGCGGCGGCGTCCTGGCGGCTGCTGGCCGCACCGACCTGGGCCCGCAGCCGGGCGAGCCGGTCGGCCCGGTTCGCGGCAGCCTGGGCGTCCTCGGCGATCCGGCGCTCGACCGCGGCGAGCTGCGCCTCGGCCCCGGAACGCTCCGCGACCGCCGCGCTGAGCCGGTCCCGGCCGACGCCCAGCCGGGCCTGCAGGCTGTCCTCTTCCTCGCGGAACTCGGCCGCCTGCCGGTCCAGCTCGCCGGGATCCCGGCCGGGCCGCTCAGCCTCCGGCTCCGCCGACAGGTGGTGGCTCCGCTCCTCGGCGAGACCGTGCGCGGAGCGGAGCCGCTCGGCCAGTGAGGACAGCCCGAACCAGGTTTCCTGCGCCCGGGCCAGCACCGCGGCATGCTGCTGCGCCGCGGCGTCCAGCTCGGCTTCACGGCGGCGCGCGTCGGCCAGGCTCGCCTCCAGCGCGGCCCGGCGGGCCAGCACGGCGGCCTCGTCGGCCTCGTCTGCTTCCAGCTTCGCGGCCAGCGTCAGATAGTCATCGGCGAGCAGTCGCAGCCGCGAATCACGCAGGTCAGCCTGGATCGCGGCCGCCCGGCGGGCCACCTCGGCCTGGCGGCCCAGCGGCTTGAGACGCCGGCTCAGCTCCGCGGTCAGGTCCACCAGCCGGGTGAGATTGGCCTGCATCGCCTCGAGCTTGCGCAGCGCCTTCTCCTTGCGCCGCCGGTGCTTGAGGACGCCGGCGGCCTCCTCGATGAGGGCCCGCCGGGCTTCGGGCCCGGCGTGCAGCACCGTGTCGAGCTGCCCCTGGCCGACGATGACGTGCATCTCCCGGCCGAGACCAGAGTCGGATAGCAGCTCCTGCACGTCCAGCAGGCGGCAGCGGTCGCCGTTGATGGCGTACTCGCTCTGCCCCGAGCGGAACATCAGCCGGCTGATCGTGACCTCGGCGTACTCGATGGGCAGCGCGCCGTCGCTGTTGTCAATGGTCAGCGTCACCTCGGCCCGGCCCAGCGGTGGCCGGGAGGTGGTGCCGGCGAAAACGACGTCCTCCATCTTGCCGCCGCGCAGGGATTTGGCGCCCTGCTCGCCCATGACCCAGCACAGGGCGTCGACGATGTTGGACTTACCGGAGCCGTTCGGGCCGACGACGCAGGTGATGCCGGTCTCGAGGCGCAGGGAGGTAGCGGAAGCGAAGGACTTGAAGCCGCGCAGGGTCAGGCTTTTGAGGTACACCGGGCCAGCCCTCCCTCCTGCTCGGCCGCCGATGCCCGTTCAGCACCGATCGCGCTGGACTGAACGCGCTGGTTGGGCGCTTCGCGGCGACCTTACCGCGTAGCACCGTCAAGTCTGGCTGCTGCGCGCCACCATGGTGGGACTTCACCATAAACACGCCGGCGCGGCGAGGGCGGACGTGACACATTCCCCAGGCGAGGGTGCATATTTTGCAGGGGAAGGGAAAGCCTCGACGGCAGAGCCGAGCGCCGGGGAACACCGGGACGGTTCAGGGCACACGGGACCGCCCGGGTACGCCAGAAGAAGGCCCTGACCTTCACCCCGACCTGCGGGGAAGCAGATCACCGGGCCGGTTCCGGCGTAAACGGGTACCAGGCAGCCCGGCGGTAGCCATTGAACATGTACCACCGGCCGCTGGCCAGGCCCCGTATGAGGCCCGCACATCGTGCGGGCGCAAGAGAATAGGGACGCCCTATCAGGCAGGCGTCCCTATTCTGCCTTGCGAGATTTTTCTGTCGTTTGCCCTGTCGTGCCAGTGCTCGTCATGTGAGCGCTGGCTCGCGGCCCGCCACCAGGAGCTCATCATCGCTGGCTCCCGCTACGAGTGCATCATTCTCGCCCTGGAGCCGCATAAGCTCGGCTTCCAGGTCTCGCACTCGCTGCTGGAGTCGGCGCATCTCTGAGATCATCCGAGGGTCGGGACCGCCAACGTGGCCAAG
>JBEKCN010000643.1:0-3610 GCA_050014855.1 Streptosporangiaceae bacterium
GGTGCTGCCCTCCCACTCGTACGTCGACAGCTGCCAGGTCATGAAGGCTCTCCTTCGCTGAGGGCGGGCAGACCCGAGATCTGGTCGTAGACGGACGCGATGTCGAGGTGGCCCCACCCGTCCGCCAGGGCCTGGTCGAACACGACCTTGGCCGGGGCGAACACCGGAGCGGCCGGCCCGGTCTCCGCGGTACAGTCCTTGATCTGCTCCAGGATGGGGTGCAAGGTGGTGATCGGGCCGGGCGCGGGTGACCAGGCACGCTCGCGCATCAGCGGGCCGCGCTGCCGCCAGATCGCCGAGCTGCCGATCGAGTCGTCCAGGGTGCGCTGCACGAGGTCCAGATCCAGGCCGCTGCGGCGGGCCAGTTCCATCGCCTCGGCCGCGGCCACGGTGTGCACGGCCAGCAGCAGGTTCGCGATGTACTTGAGCCGTGCCCCGGTGCCGAACGCGCCCGTGTAGACCCAGGGGCCCGAGATCGCGTCCAGGACCGGCCGGACCTTCGCCACGCTGGCCTCCTCGCCGGAGACGAACGTGGTGGCCAGCCGGGGCGCGACCATAGCCGGACTGCCACTGATCGGGCAATCGAGCATGTCTCCGCCGCTGCGCTGGACCGCGTCCCGGATGGCGCTCTTGCGGCCCACGTCGATGGTGCTCATTTCGATGTGCACGGCGCCGGGCCGCAGGGTGGTCAGCGTGCCGGCCTCACCGCAGACAATGTCCGACACGGCAGCGGTGTCGGGCACGATCGACAGCAGGACGTCGGACTGGCTGGCCACCTCGGCGGCCGAATCGGCCAGCTTGCCGCCGGCCTCGACCAGCTCGGGTGACCCGTGACGGCGGTAGCCGATCACCTCGAAGCCGCGATCCATGAGGTTACGCGCGATGGGCAGGCCCATCTTGCCGAGACCGATCACACCGACTCGTTGCATCGCTGCCTCCTCGCAGCCGTTCAGCGCCAATTGTTCAGCGCCAGTTGTTCAGCGCCAGCCGTACCTACCAGTGCCCTGGCTGACCCGGAAGCTGATGCTTCCCCGGCAGCCAGCCGACGTGTTCGTGGACACGGGCCCCGATAGCGTCCGGACCGGTGCCACGCTGGGGAATCGAGCGGATCAGCCAGCAGTCACGGCCCAGCCGCCGGGACATGTCCGCCCGGCCCGCTGATTCCTGGCTCCCTGTCATGCCTCAAACTGTATGCAGTTTTGGAGGAGAGTCAACCCTCATGCGGGAATCAAACTGTATGCAGATGGTCAGGCGTCGGGGACAATAGATGTCATGCCACGGATCGTTCAGATTCCTGATATTCGCAAGGTCGATCTGCCGGAGGCCCGGCAGGCCATCCCGCGCCTGCACGCGTACCTGCGGGAGTGCATCCTCGACGGCACACTGACCCCCGGGACGAAGCTGTCGCAGGTGAGCCTGGCCAAGCAGCTCGGGGTCAGCCGCACGCCGCTGCGCGAGGTCCTGCGGATGCTGCAGGAGGAGGGGCTGGTCGAGATCGAGCCCAACCAGCGCACCCGGGTGGCGGGCCTCGACCCCCAGGAACTGGACGACGTGTACGCGAGCCGCATCCTGCTCGAGACGCTGGCGCTGTCGATGACGCTGGGAACCTTCACGGCCGCCGACCGCAAGGAGGCCCGGCGGCTGCTGACCGTGATGCGGCGCGCGGCCAAGAGCGGTGACTTCGGCGACTGGTTCGCCGCGCACGCCGACTACCACCGGCTGATCACCGGCGGCGCGGGCGAGGCGATGAAGCGGCAGCTGCAGACGCTGGCCGACCGCACGATCCGCTATATCCGCATTTACCAGGTCTCAGACCCGCACAGCTGGCAGACGGCCGGCGACGTGGAGCACGCGCAGATCCTGCAGGCGCTGATCACCGGGGACGAGCCGACCGCCCTCATCGGGATGGCTCACCACCTGGCGCGCACCGCGCTGCGGGTGCTGGCCGACTGCGCGCCCGGCTACGAGCCCGCCGCCGTGACGCACGCGGTCGCGCTCATCGAGGACGGCCGCCCCGCCGCCCTCCCGCTGATCACCGCCAGCTGAACCGGGCCCAGATAGGCTCAGGGCCCGCTGAGCTCACGGCCCGCGGGCGCGCTGCCCGCGGGAGCGCCGGCCGAGGCGTGGGCGCATCTCGCGCTGTACCGGGCCCGGCCGGATGCGGCCGCCATCGCCCGGGCCCAGCCGCCCAGCGCGTTCGCCGCCGCGGCGGTCGCGTCCGAGTTGCCGCCGCTGTACGGCCAGGCCGCGTGGCTGGGTGCGCGGGTCCCGGTCCATGACGGCGCCGCGCTGCTGCGCACGGCGGAGCTGGCCGGCCGCGCGGCGGGCCGCCTGGCGGCCGGCGAGGCGCTGCTGCTGCGCGGGAACGGCGCGCTGACCCTGGGCGTGGCGCCGGGGCTCGCGGCGGCCCGGATGTGGCTGCTGTCCGCGGCCTGCGAGGCCTACCTGGCCGCGCGTGCCGCGGGCCCGGTCACCGCCCTCAGCGCCGCCGAGATCGCCGCCCTGGCGGGCGGTGTGCAGCGAGCTTCTGCCACGGCTGTGGCAGCACCTGCGGCACCGGGCAAACTCACGGAGTGCGCCGCTACGATGACTGCGGAGGAACCTGGGGCGCCGACGGAATGGGAGACGGCATGACCGTGGAACCCGGCTGGGTACCACCAGGCATCGATACCGGAAAGGCCAATATCGCCCGCGTCTACGACTACTGGCTGGGCGGCAGCAACAACTTCCGCGCCGACCAGGACGCGGCCCGCACGATGATCGCGATTGAGCCGAACATCCGCGCCATCGCCCGCGCGAACAGGGCCTTCCTCTGCCGGGCCGTCCGGTTCCTGGCCACCGAGGCCGGCATTCGCCAGTTCATCGACATCGGCTCGGGCATCCCCACCGGGCGCAACGTGCACGAGGTGGCACAGGAGGCCGCACCGGGCTCGCGGGTCGTGTACGCGGACATCGACGAGGTGGCCGTGGCCCACGGCAGGCTGCTGCTGAAGGACAACGCGGACACCGCGGTCATCCAGGCCGACGTGCGCGAGCCGGACAGCATCCTGACGGCCCCGGAAACCCAGCTGCTCATCGACCTCAGCCAGCCGGTGGGGCTGCTGCTCGTGTCGGTCCTGCACTTCCTGGACGGCAGTGACGACCCCTGGCGGGTCATGGCGCACCTGCGGGACGCGCTCGCGCCCGGCAGCTACCTCGTGCTCAGCCACGCCACCGGCGAGGCCAAGCCGGACGTCGCCGCGGCGGCCAACACGGTGTACCTGAGCAGGGTCTCGGCCCGCGGCGACCACCGGTCCCGGGCGGAGATCCTGCGCTTCTTCGACGGATTCGAGCTGGTCGACCCGGGACTGGTCTACCTCACGCAGTGGCGCCCCGACGACCCGCCGGAGGAGGCGGCCGACGCATCCCGGTACTGGCTGCTGGCCGGGGTCGGACGCCGCAGCGATTCGCCGGGATGATCCCCTTACGGGGGTTATGACCCGCCCTTGGGGTAAGCGTGGGGAAAGCATGCCATAACCGCAACGATCTTGTGACCCCCTCCCCGGCTGAGGTGCGGTTCCCTGGAATGGTGTGGACCACGTCACCGGAGCCGGCGGCCCGCACCGCCAGC
>JBEKCN010000644.1:0-3599 GCA_050014855.1 Streptosporangiaceae bacterium
GGAAGGCCGCTGAGGCCGGGAAGGCCGCTGAGGCCGGGAAGGCCGCTGAGGCCGGGAAGGCCGCTGAGGCCGGGGAGGCCGGGGAGTCGGCCCAATCCCAAGATGGCCTGGCCAAGGACCGCCTGGCCCGGCACCGCCCTGCCCAAGATGGCCTTACCCAGGACCGCCCTACCCAGGACCGCGGGGCCTACAACGGTGAGCGAGCGGACCGGACGGCACCACCGGCGGCAGGCGATCGCGGAACGCCAGGTCAATCGCGGCGCGGCAGCTCATAGCGCTCCAGCCCGGCGAACGTGGTCTCCCCGGCCTGAAGGACCCAGAAGCCGGCCTTGGGCAGGGAGGGGTCGCCGGGCGGCTTGGCCCCGAGATATTCACTCGCCCCGCCGAGCAGTTGCGGAATGTTCTCCCGGTGCGCGCAGACAAGCGTCGGCACGCCATCGGCGAGGAGCCGCGCCACATCGGTGACCGGATTACCAGGGCTCGTTCGTCCTGAACAAGTTTGGGAACGGTCAGGCACTGTGAGCGCGTGGTCCACCTCAATCGCCGCCCCGATGTGCGCGGCGTACGGCGCCACCGTTTCGGTGCAGCGGACCGCAGGCGAGCTGACGATGCGGACGGGATCGAAGCAGGCGAGCAGCGGGACGAGAGCCAGCGCCTCGGCCTGGCCCTTGCGGTCGAGGGGGCGGAGCAGGTCGTCGCCGTCCCAGTCGCGCTTATCGCCCGCGGACGCATGCCGCATGATGATCAGCGCGGCCGTCCGGTAGGGCCACCGCGCAAAATCGTCGAGCACCACGGCGTCGTCCGCGTAGGAGAGCCGTTCGTAGGCGCCCGGGAGGCTGAGCCACTCGATCCCGTCGACCTCATCGTTCGGGGTGAACGGCGAGGCAAGGCCACGGTCATTCAGCGGGTCCGCGGCCGCCCAGTAGTGCACGCACTTGGGCCGCCCGCTGGCCAGGTACTGCACGGTCTGCAGGCGCCGGCCAAGGACCGGGCGCAGGCCGGTCTCCTCGACCGTCTCGCGCACGGCGGTCTGCGGCAGCATCTCGCCCGGCTCGCGCTTGCCCTTGGCCAGCGTCCAGTCATCGCGCCGTGGGCGGTGGATGAGCAGCACCTCCGGACCGTCCGGGCCGTGCCGCCAGACGATCGCGCCCGCGGCCTCGATCACGTCCGGCCCGAGCCAGCCACCGGAGGGTGTCCCCGGCCGGGGTGCGGGAGCCGACGGCTCAGCCATCGGCGGCTCGCAGGCGAAGGTCCCCGATGAGCATGGCCTGGATGTCACGCAGCCGCTGACCTTGGGGCCCGCGGTCCCGCCGGGTCCAGGTTCCGCCGGCGTCCAGCCACCACGAGGCCGTCTCGTCGAACATGCCCAGATCCAGCAGTCGCCGCAGTTCCCGGGCATGCCCGCGATCGGTGACCCGTACGATCGTTTCCACCCGGCGGTCCAGATTCCGGTGCATCATGTCGGGGCTGCCGAGCCATACCTCGCCGAGCGCGTCGGGGTCGGCTTCGCCGTCCTCCCCGGTACCGAAGGCGTAGACCCGCGAGTGTTCCAGGAAGCGGCCCAGGATGCTGCGCACGCGGACGGTATCCGACAGCCCCGGGACGTCCGGGCGCAGCGTGCAGATTCCGCGGACCCACAGGTCGATCGGCACTCCGGCCTGCGACGCCCGGTACAGCGCGTCGACGACCACCTCGTCGATGAGCGCGTTGCACTTGAACTGGATCAGGGCTGGCTTTCCGGCCCGCTGGCGATCCGTCTGGTGCGCGATCCGTCCGACCAGACCCGCGCGCAGTGATTCCGGCGCGACCAGGAGCTGCTGGTAGGAGTCCTGGCGGCTGTACCCGGTGAGGTGGTTGAAGAGGTCAGTGACGTCCTCACCTACGGTCGGGTCGGCAGTCAGCAGGCCAATGTCCTCATACAGCCGGGCCGTCGCCGGGTTGTAGTTCCCGGTGCCGATGTGGCAGTAGCGCAGCAGCGTCCCGTCGGCCTCTTCGCGGACGATGAGCAGGACCTTGCAGTGGGTCTTCAGGCCGACGAAGCCGTAGACGACGTGGCAGCCCGCTTCCTCCAGCTTCCTGGCCCAGGCGATGTTGGCCCGCTCGTCGCCGCGGGCCTTGATCTCGACCACCACGACCACCTGCTTGCCGAGTTCGGCCGCGTCGATCAGCGCGTCCACGATCGGCGAATCGCCGCTGGTGCGGTACAGCGTCTGCTTGATGGCCAGCACGTTGGGATCGGCCGCCGCCGCCTCGATGAGCCGCTCGACGCTGGTGGTGAACGACTCGTACGGGTGGTGGACCAGGACGTCGTGCTCACGGAGGGCGGCGAAGATGTCCGTGTCTTTGGGGATCGCGGACGATGAGGGCACGAACGGCGGGTACCGGAGTTCCCCGATGTCGAGGTCCGCGATCGCGTTCAGACCGGACAGGTCCAGCGGCCCGGGCACCCGGTACACCGCACGGCGGTCCACGCCGAGCTCGGTGACCAGCCGGTCCAGCACGTCGCTGGACATCGAGTCCTCCACCTCGAGCCGGACCGCGGGGTCGAAGCGCCGCCGGAGCAGCTCCCGCTCCAGGGCCTGCAGCAGATCCTCCGTGACATCCTCGTCCACCTCCAGGTCCCGGACCCGGGTGACCCGGAAGACATGCTGCTCCACGATGTCCAGGCCCGCGAACAGCTGATGCAGGTGCGCAGCGATGACGTCCTCGATGGGCACGAACCGCTGCGGGGAGACGGCGAGAAACCGGGGCAGCAGCGGGGGAACCTTGACCCGGGCGAACATCGTTGCTCCGGTCCGCGGGTCGGCGACCATGACGGCCAGGTTGAGAGACAGGCCGGAGATGAAGGGAAACGGATGCGCCGGGTCCACGACCAGCGGCGTCAGCACCGGGTAGATGCGCTCGCGGAACAGTTCCCGCAAGTTGGCCCGCTCGTCCGAGGACAGCTCCTTCCAGCGGAGCACCTCGATGCCGTTGGCACTGAGGGCGGGCAGAATCCGGTCGGTGAAGCAGGCCGCATGCCGCGCGGTCAGCTTGCCCGCCAGCGCGAGGGTCCCGTTGAGCACCTGGCCCGGAAGCTGGACGCTGACCCCCTCGACCGGGAGGCCCGCGGCCATCCGCCGCATCAGGCCAGCCACCCGGACCATGAAGAATTCGTCCAGGTTGGTGGCGAATATGGCCAGGAACCGGACGCGCTCGAGCAGCGGGACGCTCTCGTCCTCGGCCAGCTCCAGGACCCGCTGGTTGAACCGGAGCCAGCTTTCCTCCCGGTCGAGGTAGCGCTTCGCGGGAAGCGGGGGAAGATCCTCGGGGCTGGGCCCGGCGGCGTCATCCTGGCCGTGGTGGCTATCCCTGGCCTCGCGGCTGCTGTGGTTATCGGGGCGGGCGTGATCGGCAGCGGCAGCGTGGCCGTTGTGCCGGCTGCCGCTTTTTCGGGTCTGGTGATACTCAGGTACCGGCGCGATGCCTTCCGGCGCCTCGCGGCTCGCGGTCACCGGCGGCATCTCATCACGCACCTCACCGTGCGCTGCCGCTACCCTGGTTTCCCCCTCCGGGCTAGTGTCAAGCCCTCCGAGGAGGCCGCCCTCGCCGTCGCTCAT
>JBEKCN010000645.1:0-3590 GCA_050014855.1 Streptosporangiaceae bacterium
CAGCAGCCGGCCGGGGGCGTCCGCCAGCAGTGAAGGGTCGATAATGCTCAGGTCCAGCGGTGCCGGCAGCGCCGGGTCGCGCATGAAGTCGGTCACGAGCCGGTCCTGCAGCAGGGTCAGCGCCCGGTCAACGAGGCGGGCCGCCAGGAAGTGGCGGCTCGCATGCCGGGTGTCACCGGTGGACTCGAACCATTCGGCTGCCCGCAGCTGGAGCGCCTGCTCCCGGGCGTAGTCCCTGGCCCGCAGCTCAGCGCTCAGCACCTGGCGCACTAGATGGTGGTAGCGGAAGCTGGTCCGTTCATCATCCAGGGCCACCAGGAACAAGTTGGCCGCGTCAATGCTGTGCAGCAGCGCCGCGGCGTCCTGCCTGGCCGTGATAGCCGCGCACGCGTCGGCGGTGAGCTCTCCCAGGACGGAGGTGTCGAGCATGAACCGGGCCACCCCGGGTGGCTGCTGCTGGAGGACCTCGTCGATGAAATACTCGGCGATCGCGTGGCTGCGGACCTCCAGTGCCTGCGCGGCCCGCGCCGGGTCCCGGGCGCCGCGCAGCGACAGCGCCGCCATCTGCAGCGCCGCCGCCCACCCCTCGCTGCGCTGATACAGCGGCGCCAGGTCAGTCACGTCGACCTCGACGCCGAAGTTCGCCAGTAGGTCACGGCTCTCGGCCAGAGAAAAATGCAGGTCATGGTCGCGGAGCTCGCACAACTCATCCGACATCCGCAACCGGTGCAGCCGCACCGGGGGATCGGATCGGCTGGCCAGCACCAGCTGGACGGTCTTAGCTGGCCAGCGCTCAATTAGGTCGGTCATGTTCCCGCATACCGCGGGGGCCGCGTTCTGGAAGTCGTCCACGATGATCGCCGACCCTGCGGGCAGCTTGGCGGCATCGTTGGCAATCGAGGCGGTGACGTCAGCTGACGCGATGCGGTCCATTGTGAGCAGGTCGGTGGCGTCGGCGCCGAACCCGGCTCCACGACGCGGGAGGCCTCGATGAACCCGGCCCAGAAGCGGACTGGGTTAGCGTCCGCCCCATCACACGATAGCCAGGACGTCACGCCCGGTGCTCGTGTCGCTGCCCAGCTCGACAGCAGCACGCTTTTGCCGGCGCCAGCCGACCCCACCACCACGGTTAGCCGCTGGTCAGCTGCCGCTGTCAGCCGGTCATGCAGCACCGATCTTGTGACCAGCGTCGCGGGCAGCGTTGTCGGGCGGAATTTCGTCAGCGCGAACCGCGGGCGTGAAGCAACCGCAGTCGTCGTACTCTCTGCCACCACATGTCTCCCGCAGGACCGGTCAAGACGGTAGCCAGGGGTGCTGCAGGTTCGGGTGCTACGTGCCGCACGGTCGCTGGCTTAGGGACCAACGTCCCGGATCACCCGTCAATAGGTGATGACGCAGGCCCGGGCCTCTGGCACGCTGACCGGACATGGTGCTGCTGATTGCGAGGCGTAATCCTGGTGCATCCACGAACGTATGAGATCACTTTCACGGGCCAGGCGGCCCTGTCCTGCGCGCGGAATTTGACGACTGTGAAGTCACCATCGGCCCGGGCACCACAACCCTTCGCGCCCGGCTGCCCGATCCAGCTGCCCTTTCCGGGCTCGTGCAGCGGATAACCGGCCTCCGGCTTGAACTGGTGAACCTGCACCTCGTGGCGGAATCGCCTATGCCGTAACTGACATCGCGCTTATCGCCGTGGCGCGGAATCATTATGGGCCGCGCTATCTATTCCACTGGTCTTTGGAGGGAGTTCTGCAACCGCGCCCGTCTGGTCAATAACGGCGGCGCCGCGTCCCGGCCAGCCGGCTCGTGAACCGCCTGTCAGCTTTCGTGCAGCCTCAGGTGCTCCTCAAAGACGGCAACGGCCACCGCGATCGGGTACGGCCCGCGAACCTGCTGAAGCTCGGGCCGGACCTCGCGCTAAACCAGGTCGGGATGGTCACCGCAGTAGCAGCTCCGCCCGCGCCGTTGTCTGGTCTGATTGTTTCCGATGTCATTGCTGGCCTCCTGTTCGCCAGGATCTTCGCCGGAACTGACCGGCCCGTTTTCTCCGATCCTGTTCGGGCCGCTGGGGGGTGTCGTCACCATTCCGCGGGTGATTCCCGCCCGCATGCGCGGCTTTGCTGGTCGGGGGCGGTGTCGCTGCGGAGTGGTCCTGACGGTGGTGCTGAGGAGCCCAGCGGGGGTTACGCCAAGTACGCCGACGTTACCGACCGTGCGGTCACCCGGAGTGGGTGATGACGGCCGCGCGTTTGGGGGCGACCGTGGCCATGGACGCGTCCGACTTCGGGATCCGGGGCGCTGAGCGGAGGCAGGGAAACGATGAGTGAGCCTGACCGTACGAGGTTGCCGATTCGCCGGCCTCCGTTCCAGGGGGTGAGCAATAGGACGCTGGCGGGGTCGGAACCCGACTGGAACCTGATCGGGCACCCCGAGCCTCCGGCAGGGGCCCCGAATGTGCTGCTGGTGCTCATCGACGATGCCGGCTTCGGAAACCCGGCCACGTTCGGCGGCCCTATCGACACCCCGAACTACACGCGGATGGCCGAGGAGGGGTTGCGCTACAACCGGTTCCATGTCACCGCGCTGTGCTCGCCAACCCGGGCCGCGCTGCTGACCGGGCGGAACAACCATGCGGTTGGCTTCGGCTCGGTCGGTGAGTTCTCCAGCGGCTTCCCCGGCTATACGGCGATTGTTCCGCGTGATTGCACGCCGTGGCCGAAGATTTTGGCGGAGAACGGGTACAGCACCGCGGCGTTCGGCAAGTGGCATCTGACCCCCGATGGCCAGCAGGGCCCGGCCGGGCCGTTCGGGCGGTGGCCGAACGGGTGGGGCTTTGACTACTTCTACGGCTTCCTGGGCGGGGATGCGGGCCAGTGGGACCCGTGCCTGGCCGAGAACCAGAAGATCATCGGCACCCCGGACGGCTTCTACGACGAGGAGAACCCGTACTACCTGCCGGATGCCATGGCCGATAAGACCATCGAGTGGCTGCACGGGGTCCGGGGGCAAGACGCCCGCAAGCCGTTTTTCGCGTACTTCTCCACCGGCTGCAGCCACGCCCCGCACCATGTGGCGCCCGAATGGGCGGATAAGTACAAGGGCCGGTTCGACCAGGGCTGGGACCGTCTCCGCGAGCAGATCTTCGCCCGGCAGAAGGAACTGGGCGTAATCCCCGCCGACGCGGAGCTGACCGGCAGGGACGAGGCCTTCCCCGCCTGGGATGAGGTCCCGGAAAAACTCAAGGCCTACTACGCCCGCCAGATGGAGGTCTACGCCGGGTACTCCGAAAACGCCGACTACAACGTCGGCCGGGTCATCGACGCGATCGACGAGCTGGGCGAGCTGGACAACACGCTGATCATCTGGATCTGGGGTGATAACGGCGCCAGCATGGAGGGCACGATCACCGGCTCGTTCAACGAGATGACGATGCAGAACGGCATCCCGCTCACCGACGAGATGCAGCTCCAGCTGGCCGAGCGGTACGGCGGCATCGGCGCCTGGGGCGGCCAGATGATGGATCCGCACTACTCCGCCGCGTGGGCGTGGGCCGGCAACACGCCGTTCCAGTGGGGCAAGCAGGTCGG
>JBEKCN010000646.1:0-3587 GCA_050014855.1 Streptosporangiaceae bacterium
TTTATTACCGCGTCGTGGCCGGGCACGAGCGAGCCGACCAGCGCGGCGTCGGCAATGTCGCCCTGGACGAACCGCAGCCGCGGGCTGGCCGCGACCGGCGCCAGGTTCGCCAGGTTCCCGGCGTAGGTCAGTGCGTCCAGGACGGTCACGTCCGCGTCCGCATAGCCGGCGTAGCCGCCGCCCAGAAGCGTGCGGACGTAATGCGAGCCGATGAACCCGGCACCGCCGGTCACCAGGATTCTCACGCGTTCTCCCCCGTGGTTAGGAGCTGATCTGCACCTTGCTGTGGTCCCCGAGGACAAGGCGGTGCGCCTCGCGGACCCGGGGCGCCGGTGTCACCTCGACGTCGTGGCCGATCAGGGACGCTTCGATCCGGCGGACACCACGGATGGAGGCTCCGCCGAGCACGATCGAGTACTCGATCTCGCTGTCGGCGATGACGCAGCCCGGCGCCACCGAAGTGTACGGGCCGACGTAGGAACCGGTCACCACGGTCCCGGCACCGATGATCACCGGGCCGACGATCCGGGATCCGCTGATCTGGGCCCCGGTCTCGATGACCACCCGCCCGATCAGCTCGCTCGCCGCGTCTGCCGTGCCGTCCATCCGTGACTCGGCGCTTTCCAGCACCATCCGGTTGACTTCCAGCATGTCCGCGACGTTGCCGGTGTCCTTCCAGTAGCCCGAGATGATCGTGGAGGTGACCTTGCGGCCGTGCTGGACCAGCCACTGGATGGCCTCGGTGATCTCCAGCTCTCCCCGCTGCGACGGCACCAGCCCGGCTATCGCCTCGTGCACCGCCGCGGTGAACAGGTACACCCCGACCAGTGCCAGGTCGCTCTTCGGATGCTCGGGCTTTTCCTCCAGGCAGACGACCTGGCCCGCGTGATCCAGTTCGGCCACACCGAACTGGCGCGGATCCGGCACCTTCGTCAGCATGATGTGCGCATCCGGCCGGCGGAAACGGAACTCCTCCACCAGTGCGGTGATCCCGCCGACGATGAAATTGTCCCCCAGGTACATCACGAAGTCGTCGTCACCCAGGAACTCCCGGGCGGTCAGGACGGCATGGGCCAGCCCCAGCGGTGCGGCCTGCTGGATATAGGTCACTCGCAACCCGAACGCCCCGCCGTCGCCCACCGCCGACTTGATCGCCCGCACCGTATCGCCGACCACGACGCCGACGTCGGTGATCCCGGCGTCCCGGATCGCTTCCAGGCCGTAGAACAGCACGGGCTTATTCGCTACGGGCAGCAGCTGCTTGGCGGATGTATGGGTGATCGGCCGGAGCCGGGTACCCGATCCCCCAGCCAGAACCAGGGCTTTCACGGGTTGTGACTCTATCGCCTCGGCGCCAGAAAAGCCTCGGTATCCCTTTCTAGCTCCTGACAAGCCAGCCTCCGGCGTGCTCCGCTTCAAGCCACGGCGGGCCGCAGCCGCGGGCGAACCCGCCCGTGACCGCGGGCAGCAGGTCATGATTCCAGACCAGCACCTCGTAGGCGCCGATCCGGGCGGTACGCACCGGAGCACCGAACTGGGCGGCGGCGCTCGCGGCGGCCCCGTCCGCCCCGGCGCCATTGGTGAGCGCGAGCACGAGAAACGTCGCGGTACTCGGTGGTTCATACCATGATTGCCGGGATTCCCAGGCGTCCGGGGAGAAACGGCCACAGGTGAGCTCGACGGGCCGCACCGCTACCCGGCCGCTGGTCGCGACGGTCGTGATGTTGGCTGTCCAGTAGTCGCCAATTCCGGCCGTCAGGTGATTGGCCGTCAGCCACGACGCCACGGCCTGCGTCGTCGGCGGCCGTGGGGGCCTGGTGGCATGGTAGGCAAGCACGCCGGCGTAGCCCACCAGTACCGCGACCAACGCGGGACGAAGCGCGGTGGTCGCCGGCCTGCCGGGGAGGAGCCGCCCGGCGAGCACGGCGCCAAACGGAAGCACCACGGCGAGCTCGTGCGACGATCCGAGATCAACCGCCAGGGTACTGACCGCGAACGCGGCCAGATTGATGCTGATGCCCACGAAGAGTATCGGGACCAGCCGCCCGTCCCTCGCGAGCAGCCGCCTGGCCGCGATACAGCAAGCCCATGCCACCAGGACCACACCGGTGAGCTGCAGTAGCGCAATCGCCGCGGCAAGGCCGGGCGGCAGCCCGACGAAGTCAGCGCCGAACATTGTCAGGACCGCTTCGGCCGTCAGCGACAGGTTGTGCGGGAGCTGAGCCCAGGTGATGAAGGCCGCATGGGTGGGTGCGACGACAAAGCCGCCCGCCCGGCGGATGAGGAGCAGGCCGGCCATCGCCAGCGCGACCGAGGCGGCCGCCGCCGCCAGCAGGCCCGCGTCGATCCGCCACGATTCCCGCCGCTGAGACAGCCTGATGGCAGAAACGACGATGACCGGCAGGGCCCCCACGTACACGGCCAGCTGGTCAGCCATCTCCACCCACGTGAGCAACGCGCCGACCAGCCAGGGCAGATACCAGCGGTCGCCAAACCTGTCGATCACCAGCCAGATGAGCAGCAGCGGGACCTGGGTGCCCGTGTGGTTGGGTGAGGAAAGAAGGCCGGGTCCCGGCGCGAGTATGATGCCCCCCGCGATCAGGCCCCGGACAAGTCCCGTGGTCCCGGTGGCCCGGCCCTTGGCGACCAGCACCGCGAGCGTGAGCAGCAAGGTGTACGTGGCCGCCCCCGCCGCGTTGATGACTCCGGAATTCAGCCCGCGAGCCAGCTCCACGAGCATGTACTCGGGCAACTCGGTGGTGTAGAACGACACGTCCGAGAGCCACCAGCCACGCAGCAGCGGGTTACCGTGCAGCATGTCCCAGGCCTGGAGCACGTTGCCGGCGCCGTCCGCGTCGGTGCCGAGGGATCTTGACTGCCCCAGGTAGGCGACGTACAGCAGGAGGACCGCGCTGAGGCAGGCCACCACGGTCAGCGGCCGATGGTGCCGCCGCCATGCGGCACGAAGTCCGACCTGGCCTGGGCCGCGGAACCGGGACGGCGTCCCGTCGGGGACGGGGGCGTCGCCCTTACCGGGCGCGGCCGGGGCGGCGGGCGATTCGGCGGCGCCGCGCTCCGGGCCGGTCGCTTCGACGTTAACCACCTCTGAACAAGCACAAGGCACGGGACCAGGTGTCTGCAAGAGCTCAAAGCTTAAGCGCTGCGAGGCGTACTTTCGATGCGCGCGGGTTGGTTTGTCCGGCTCAGAGTTAGTCGTTCTCGACGACGAAGTCCCACTTGGCGACGATGTTCCGGCCGTTCGGGGCCCAGCGCATCAGGCCCTCGCCGGTCGCCTCGGCCACCCGGAGCTCGAAGCTCACCTGCTCGCCCGGGTGCAGTACCTTCGGGGGTTTCGGCTGGCCGGAGACCAGGACCGGGCGGTAGAGGTTGCTGTCCTGGTCGATGCTGCTGAAGTCCGACGGCGAGATGGGCGCCGTTCCGGTGGCGCCGGACATGGTGACCACCCACGTGCAGGTCGTCTCGGTGGCCTGGTACGGCAGCCCTTCACCGGGTATCTGCGGCCCGCTCACCGTCACCAGCACCGACCACTGGGACATCTTTACCTTCACCGCGTCGCCCTCGTTGGT
>JBEKCN010000647.1:0-3583 GCA_050014855.1 Streptosporangiaceae bacterium
TCTCCGATGACGACCGGCACCACCGCTTCTTCAGCCTGCGCCATCCGGCTCGTAAGTTCCTTGAGCAGATGACCCGGGCCGAGGATGAGGGCGGATATCGCCTGGTCGCGGTCGTTTCCGGCGCCGGGGACGAACTGGTTGCCGAGGCGGGCTACGCCATCCTGCCTGACGGCGACGGTGAGTTCGCCCTTACCGTTGCCCCTGGCTGGCGAGGATGGCGGCTGGGACGCTACCTGCTCGGCGCCATTGTTGCCGCCGCGGCGGCACGTGGCGTGCCTAACCTGCAAGCCGACATCATGCTCAGCAACGCCCGGATGCTTGCCCTAGTCCGCGACCGTGGCTACATAACTCTCCACCGTGATGAGTTCTCGGACATCCGGATCGCGATCGATGCCGCTCAACCTGCCCGCCGACGACAACGAGCGGGCACTCTTGCGTCCTGCGCGTCGACGGCGTGAAGACAGAACGAACAGGCTCTCGGCACACGCCAGGCAACTGGGCATAGGCCTGCCGGGCGTGGTCACCGGCGATGCCGATGTGGAATTTCATGGAGGCCGCGGCCGGGGGGACCTGGACGACCGTCACCTCGCTGCGGTGCTCGTTGATGTACCCGTTGAAGGCGATCGGGGGGGCTCATTCGCCTCGACGAGGAGGCCTGAGCTCCTCATGGCGGCCGGGACGACCTACCTCAACAGCAAGCAGCCATCTTCTGCTACGACTATGTCATGCAGGAACCCGCCGATACCCAGCCCGGCCCGGACACCGACGTCCATTTCAGCGCGGAGGCCGCCAGCCGGTTCCTGGCCGCGGCCGGCCTGGTGGTGGATTCGGCCGACGGAACCCGCGTGACCGGGCACATCGACCTCGGGCCAGATCACCACACCCCGTGGGGCGTGGTGCAGGGCGGTGTCTACACCACCGCCGTCGAATCCGCCGCGGGCCTCGGCGCCAGCCTGGCGGTGCGGGACCGCGGGCAGTTCGCGGTCGGTGTGCACAATGCGACTGATTTCCTGCGCCCGGCCACCTCGGGCCGCGCCGAGGTTATCGCCGAGCCCCTGCAGCAGGGCCGTGTCCAGCAACTATGGCTTGTCACCATCACCGGCGAGCGCGGCAAGGCGCTCGCACGCGGCCAGCTCAGGCTGCAGAACGTCCCGCTTCCCGGCACCGGCACGAGCTGACGAGTTCCCGGCACCGGCACAAGCTGACGAGCGGCCCCCCGCCGGGCGGCAGCACACCCGGCTCCGTCGCGTGCTCAGTTCAGGCGGCTGCGGGCCCGCCTCTGCATTGGTCTTCACGCTCCCCGCCGCCGATGCGCTTACCCAGGCGCTGGAGCTCCTGACAGATGAGGAGGCGGTCAGGCCGGGGTGGGTTCAGTCGGCCAGTGTCCGGGGGAGCCCGAAGATGCGCAACGCGCTGTTGCCGGGGAACCCGGTCACGGCGCTGATCTGGCTGCCCGCGAGGGTGAGCACGAGTATCCCGCTGGCGCGGGCGACCGGGGCCTGCGGCTCGCGGACATAGAGGCCGAACGCGGGCTGGCCGTTGGCCCGGGTCGGCACGAGGCGGGCGGAGCGCCCGGGCCGGAAGGCGGTCGCGGCCCAGAACCGGGCAGCCTGCTCGCGGCCCTGATACCGCATCGGGACGGGCGGCATGGTCAGCCAGGCGTCCTCGGTGAGCAAGGTGACGACCTCATTCACATCTCCCGCCTCGTAGGCCTGGGTGAACCGTCGCACCAGCTCGCGTTCCCGTGCGGAATCTGGCGGCGACGGGTTGAGGTCCGCGGACTGCGCGCGCCGGTACTGCAGGGCGCCCCGGGCGCGCTTGAGGGCACTGGTCACCGACTCCTCGGTACTGTCCAGGATGCTCGCGGCCTCGCTCGCCCGGAATCCCAGGACGTCCCGCAAGATCAGCACGGCGCGCTGCCGTGGCGGCAGCAGCTGCAGGGCCGTGACGAAGGCCACCGAGATCGCTTCGGTGGCTTCATACCGCGCCTCGGGGCCGGGCGCGGCGTCGGCGAGCCCCTCCAACAGGACGTCAGGGTAGGGCTCCAGCCAGACCGCCTCGCCCAGCCGGGTGGGCTCGGGCAGCTCAACGCCGGGCGGCGGCCAGTCCATCTGCGGTCGCCTGCTCGCCGAGCGCAGCGCGTTGAGGCAGCGCCTGGTGGCGATCTGGAACAGCCAGACACGTACCGAGGAGCGGCCCTCGAACCCGGCCAGGCCCCGCCAGGCCGCCAGCAGGCTCTCCTGGAGCGCGTCTTCCGCGTCAAGGGCCGAGCCGAGGATCCGGTAGCAGTGCACCTGCAGCTCGCGCCGGTGGGGGCCGACGAGTTCGCCGAACGCCTGCTCGTCGCCGACCCGTGCCCGGTCTATCAGGTCCGTGCTCACCAGACCACCTTTCACAGCCTCGCCCGCTGCTTTCTCCCGCAGCCCCTACGAGTACCGACACCAACCTTGCCGGAAACTGGGCGGCGCCGGCAGCCGCCAACTCTGGCTGCCTGCCCGTGTCTACATCACTGACAGCACAACCGGCGGAGCCGGGCCGGCGCTGGTCCCGCTGTCAGCGGCGGGAGGACCGGGCACCGGCGACAGGCATCCGGCGCACAGTGAGGAGTAGTTGTGACAAAAACCCTGACCAGGCCACATCTTGGCTGGGTTCTCGGTCTGACCTCGACCGCCTACTTCATGGTCGTTCTCGACTCGGTCGTAGTCATCACGGCGCTGCCCCGCATGCAGCGCGACCTTCACGTCGGCCTCGCGTCGCTCCAGTGGACGCTCACCGCGTACAACATCGCCTTCGCCGCCGGCATCATCACCGCGGCCGCTCTCGGCGACCGCTTCGGCCGCCGCCGGATCTTCAGTATCGGCCTCGCTCTGTTCACCGTCGCCTCGGCGGCCTGCGCGCTGGCTCCGAACGCCTCCGAGCTGATCGCCGCCCGCACCGTGCAGGGCTTGGGCGGCGCGATTGTCCTCCCGCTCAGCCTCACGATCCTGACGACGGCTTTCCCCGCCGAACGACGAGGGATGATCGTCGGCATCTACGGCGGACTCGCCGGGCTGGCCGTCGCGATGGGGCCGATCGTCGGCGGCGCGGTCACCCAGGGAATCGACTGGCACTGGATCTTCTGGATCAACGTGCCGATCGGAGCCGTGGCCCTGCCACTCGCGATGCGACTGCTGCCCGACAGCTACGGCGCTCGGGAGCGGCTCGACCTGCCCGGCGTCACACTCCTAACCGGCGGCGTCGTTGCCATTGTCTGGGCCTTGGTTCGCGCGGACCAGTCGGGCTGGGCGAGCGCCGAGATCGTCAGCTGCCTGGTTTCTGGCGCTGTCCTGCTGCTCACCTTCGCCGCCTGGGAACAGCGCGTCAGCGAGCCGATGGTGCCACTGCGCCTGTTCCGCAGCCGTGCGTTCGCGGTCGGCAACGCCACGACCTTCCTGATGACGGGCGCGATCTTCGCCGCCGGCTTCCTCGTCACCCAAGAGTTCCAGCTCGCCCGCGGCTACTCACCAGTCTCGGCCGGTGTACGCCTGCTCCCCTTCTTCGCCACGCCGATGTTCATCTCGCCGATCGCGGGCGCCGTCTCCGA
>JBEKCN010000648.1:0-3580 GCA_050014855.1 Streptosporangiaceae bacterium
GGCTGGGGCCACTAATGCTCGTCGCGTCCCCAATCACGTCGGACGGATCGCCGCTCGTCGATGCCGCGGTATCCAGCGTGTAGCCGTCGTTGGCTAGGGTCTGGTCGGCCAGTGTCATGCCGGCCGATGTTAGTGACGACGAACCGCCAGATGAGCCTGGCGTGCTGAAGATGTTTGGTTGCGACGACGACGACGAGCCGCTGCTGCCATAGAAGCCTGAGCTGCCGCCAGAACCAGAGCTGCCGCCAGAACCAGAGCTGCCGCATGCGGCGAGCCCGATACCTGCGGCCAGTGCGATGGCTGGTACATCGATGAACTTCTTGTTGAGTTTCAGTGTCTTGCCTTCCCCCGGTACAGAAAAGCCTCATTTCACTCTCTGTCAGACTTCCCTTACGCAGCGTGCATCATGGTGCTTAGAGCAGAATGACCGGGAAATCAGGTCCGAATGACCGGGCCAGATGGCCGGGAAAGCAGGGTCCAAGGTCACCTAACGTGACATTTATCGGACGTTCGGCGACCAATCGCCTCTTGAAGTGCCGGGTGGCCCGGAATCTGCGGGCTGGTGACCAGGATGTGCCGCGCACGCCGAGGTCGAGTAAGAAGTCATCGCGGCAGCCGGATCACCCCCCTGGCTTAAGCCGCTGCCATGAGGGTGAGCTGGTCAGCTGCAGGGCGATGCGGGGCGCGAGCCCGGGCAGCGGGTGGCTGGTCACCGCATCGCGCAGGAAAGGCAGGGTGGTGCCCAGCGGGTACCAGGCGGCGTCGAACTTGATGGCTCGCGGATCGCCCTTCCCCGACGGCCTGGGAGGCTACCCCGACCGTCTGGGCGGCTATCCTCGCTGGCCGGGCTGGTAGTCACCGCCGGGCCGGCGGGTGCTGACGTTCAGCCGGTTCCAGGCGTTGATCTCGGCGATGAGCGACACCAGCGCGGCGAGCTGCTCTTCGTCGTAGTGCTTGGCCGCATTCGCCCAGCCAATACGGCGGATGGGCAGGCCGCTACCGGCGACCATGGCCTGGGCCAAGACCTACGGAAGGCCGTAAACCTACGGAAGGCCGTAACAGGCCTGGGCGCCGGCCAGGGTGTTCCACAGGTGCGAAGCGACGGCCCCGGGTGCGACCGTGATGCCAGGCTTCTGACCAATGCAGATCGCCCTGCGTCACCAGGCGCAATCAGGCCGTCTCGCCGTAAGAAGCCAGGTATCGGCCAGGCACTTACCCAGGCGCGGACCACACGCCGCCAACACGACGATTAAAAAGAACCGGCACATCAGCATCGTGCCCGGCACGGCCGGTGTCTTCTGCACGCGACGGAGGAAGGGAATCATGACTGAGGTCAAGGAGCAGACGGACAGGGACAACACAGTTGTTCGTGAGTTTCAGGTCGGTTTTCCGGAGGCGGAACTCGACGAACTGCGCAGGCGCGTAAACGCGGCCAGGTGGCCCGAGCGCGAGACGGTCACCGACGACTCGCAAGGCGTACGGCTCGCAACGATGCAGGAGCTCGCCCGCCACTGGGGGACAGATTACGACTGGCGCAAGTGCGAGGCGAAACTGAACGCCCTGCCGAACTTCATAACCGAGATCGACGGGCTTGACATCCATTTCATCCATGTCCGCTCCCGGCACGAGGATGCGCTGCCGCTGATCGTCACGCACGGGTGGCCTGGCTCGATCATCGAGCAACTGAAAATCATCGACCCGCTGACCAACCCGACGGCGCATGGCGCGAGCGCGGCGGACGCGTTCGACCTGGTGATTCCCTCGCTGCCGGGCTACGGGTTCTCGGGCAAGCCGGCCACCACCGGCTGGGACCCCGCCCGCGTTGCCCGGGCCTGGGTAGTGCTGATGAAGCGTCTCGGCTACAGCCAGTTCGTCGCGCAGGGCGGCGATTGGGGCGCGGCCGTCACCGAGGCGATGGGTGAACAGGCAGCACCGGAGCTGCTCGGCATTCACTCCAACATGCCGGGGACCGCTCCAGCCGACATCAACAAGGCGGTCCAGCGCGGCGACCCGCCGCCATCGGATCTCTCCGCCGAAGAGCGGCGCGCGTACGAGCAGTTGAGCAACTTCTATGGCAAGCACGTGGCCTACGCACTCATCATGACGACGCGCCCGCAAACGCTGTACGGACTGGTGGACTCACCCGTCGACCTCGCGGCGTTCATGCTTGATCACGGCGACGGTACCGGCCAGCCCGGGCTCGTGCAGCAGGCTCTGCAGGGACACCTGCAGAGCGACCTCACCCGAGACGACATCCTCGACAACATCACGCTGTACTGGCTGACGAAAACCGGGGTCTCCTCAGCTCGCCTCTACTGGGAGAACAAGGCGGACTTCTTCGACGCCAAGAACATCACGATTCCGTTTGCCATGAGTGTCTTCCCCGACGAGCTTTACCAGGCCCCGCGGAGCTGGGCAGAGCGCGCGTATCCCCACAACCTCGTCCACTACAACAGGCTCGACAGAGGCGGCCACTTCGCGGCCTGGGAGCAGCCGCAACTCTTCTCAGACGAGATCCGCGCGAGCTTCAGGTCACTGCGTAATCGTCCGCGATGAGGTGCGGGCCCGATATGTCCGGGGGCTTCGACCCGGACCCGGCATATCGGGCCAGCCCCCTGGTGGCGTGGTCAGCAATTGGGGCCTGCTTGACCGCCGGGACCATCCTGTCAACGTCACAAGGAACTGGGGTTCGCTTAGGCCGAGGGCGGTTCAGCATGAGCTTGTGGGGGGCGGGTGCGGCGGCCTTCACGATCACCTCTGAGGGTGCCACGATCAGCGTTCCCGGCGACAATCTTGCGACGCCCTGCTGACGGAACCACGGGATTTCATCATCCCCCAGGGCACTAGCACCCTCGTGGCCAACATGAGAATGGTGATCATCAGCGCGATCATCAGCATGTTTGGCATCGGGGCCGAAATCGGCATTACCGCGACACTGGCGCTGCCGTCCGACGCCGCTGTGCCGGCCACTGGGTCAGCTTCGCTCTGATCGTCGCCATTGGCGGTTTCGCGCTCTGGTACGGTGTCGCCGCGATCCGCACCCTGGCCGATCCTCAGCCAGGCTCCTCGATGAGCGCCGCCCCCGGCACGTCATTTACGCTCTGACCCGGCGATACGGACGAGCAAGGAAAGGCAGCTACACGCGGAATCGGTCCCGCGTGACGTCTCGATCGGAAGCCATGCCGTTGGGGCATTGGGGTGTGAATCCGCCTTTGTCCACAGGCGGGTCCGGGGCGCATCGTTTTGTCGGACCCTCTCGCTAGGATCGAACTAGAAATCGAATCGCAGGCCCGGGGGTGCCCGGGCCGCTCGTGGGCCCGGGGGTGCCCGGGCCGCTCACCGGCCTGGGGTGCCCGGGCCGCTGGCAGGCCCGGGGGTGCCCGGGCCGGCCCGCCGACCGCCTGGGGAGGTGATCTGGTCCGTGTGCACTGTTAGTGAGCCTGCTGTGCCGTCGAGTCCGGTGCAGGCGCTGGCCATGGTGCGGGCCGGGCTGGGGTACCTGTCCTGCTGTGACGCCGCTGAGCTGGGCACGGCCGCTCAGGCGGAGGCGCTGATCGGGCTGGAGCAGGCCGGGGCGCAG
>JBEKCN010000649.1:0-3580 GCA_050014855.1 Streptosporangiaceae bacterium
CCGGATCGGCTACCTGGGCGACCGCGATGACATATGGGCCGTCCGCGAACGGTACCGGGGCTTCGCCGACGCCCTCGCCGCCGACGGGCTGGCCCCCGACGCCAGGCTCGTCCGGCATGGGCTGCGGAGCCGGGCTGATGCGGCGCGCGCGGCCGAGGACCTGATGAGCCTCCCGGCCCCGCCCACGGCCCTGTTCGCCAGCAACGACCTGGTCACGATGGGCACGGTGGACGCGCTGTACGGCTCGGAGGCACGGCGCGGGACCGTGGCCCTGGTCGGGTTCGATGAGTTCGCCCTGGCCGACAAGCTCACCCCGCCGGTGACCGTGGTCGCGCAGGACCCCACGACGATCGGGGCGACAGCCGCGCAGCTATTGTTCGGCCGGATCGCCGGCGACACGTCACCGGCCCGCCAGGTGGTCCTGCTCACCCGGCTGGTCATCCGCGGCTCCGGCGAGATCGCCCCCGCCGCCACGTGATCACCGGCGACACGTCAGCGGCCCGCCAGGTGGTCCTGCTCACCCGCCTGGTCATCCGCGGCTCCGGTGAGATCGCCCCCGCCGCCACGTGATCACCGGCTCCGCCCCGCCGCGGGGAGGCCGAGCATGGCGATGCCGTATCTGCCCCTGCTCCTACCGCTGTGATGGCGCCACCACTGGGGCTCTAACCGGTGTGATGGCGCCTTCACTGGGGGTCTTGCCGGGGTAGCTGGGGCTCTTGCCGGGGTAGCTGGGGCTCTTACCGGGGTAGCTGGGGCTCTTACCGGGGTAAAGGCGCCATGGCTGGGGTTGGCCTACCGGCGGCCATCCGCGGCAGTCAGCACTGGCACCGGGGACTCAGCGATAGGACCAGCCGACCCAGTGGGCCACCGTGATGGCGATGACCGGGCCGTCCGGCGGGGCGTCGCGGTACTGGGCGTAACGGGAGGCCAGCAACGCGACCGGCGGCATGATGTCCTCGGCCCGGACCAGAACGCCGGCGTAACCGTCGGCGCGGGCCCACCAGAGCTTGGCCCACTCGTCTGAGTAGTCATCGGCGAGCAGGCTGACCTGCCGATTTTCGGCGATATTACGGAGCCGCCGCAGCTTGGTGGTCGTCTTGGGCTTGTGGTCGACAGCGGTGTAGATCCGGTCGCCGTCGACGGCGAAGGTAACGGGGACGATGTGTGGCTGACCGTCGGCGTTGGCGGTGGCGAGGCGCGCCACCCGGGCGCTGGCCAGCCGGCGGCGGGCCTCCGGCTCGGAAAGCCTCATGCCGGTCATCGTCCCACGCCGCCTGAGCGCCGGCCGTATGCGGCGCGTTAGGGTGGCGCATGGGGTGCCGGGACATCCGGTCCGTCCTGCTCCCTGCGCCAGGAGGACGAAACCGGTGACCGAAACCGAGCCGTTCGGGCTGGCCATCCTGGCCATCGGGCTCATCGGCACGGCGGCGGTGCTGTCGAACCGGCTGAGCGAGCGGCTGCGGGTACCGGCCCCGGCCTTCTTCCTCGTCTTCGCCGCGGCAGCGTCCGACCTGTTCCCCCACCTCGCCCGGCTGTCCGACAGCACCGTGCAGCGTGTGGTGGCGGTGGCGCTGGCCTTCATCCTGTTCGACGGCGGCATCCACATCGGGTGGCGGCGGTTCCGGGGCGCCGCCTACGCAATCGGCTGGCTTGGCGTCGCGGGGACGTTCGTGACCGCCGGGGTCACGGCCACGGCGGCGCACTTCCTGTTCGGGATCGGCTGGCGGCTCGCGCTGCTGCTCGGCACCGCCCTGTCCCCCACCGACCCGGCGGTGGTGTTCTCGGTGCTGGGCCGCCGTGAGGTCGGCGGCCGCACCGGCGTCATGCTGGAAGGCGAGTCCGGGGCCAACGACCCGGTGGGCATCGCGCTGCTGGTGGCGCTGATCGGGGCCACCGGCTCGGCCGGGTCGGCGATCGGCCACATCGCGGTCACGTTCGTGCTGCAGATGGCGGTGGGAGCCGGAATCGGGCTAGCCGGCGGCTGGCTGCTGCTGGAATTCATGCGCCGCGTGCCGCTGCCGAACGAGGGCCTGTACGCGCTCCGCACGCTGGCCGCCGTCCTGGTCATCTTCGGGCTCGCGACCGTGGCACACGGATCGGGCTTCCTGGCCGTCTTCACGGCCGGCATCCTGATCGGTGACGAGCGCGCCCCGTACAAACGGGAGATCGCGCGGTTCCACTCGTCGCTGGCCAGCCTGGCCGAGATCATCGCGTTCATCATGCTGGGGCTGACCGTCCGGCTGCGCGACCTGCCTGCCGGCCACGCCTGGAGCATCGGGCTGGCGCTTGGCGCGCTGCTCGCATTCGTGATCCGGCCGGTGTTCGTCGGGCTGCTCTCGCTGCCGATCCGGCTCCGCCGTGGCGAGCGGCTGTTCCTGCTGTGGACCGGGCTGAAGGGCGCGGTCCCGATCCTGCTCGGCACGTTCGTCGTGCAGTCAGGCCTGGCCGGGTCGAGGCGCGCCTACGAGATCATCTTCGTCGTGGTGGCCTTCTCCGTGGTGGTCCAGGGCGGCTTCGTGCCGGCGATCGCGCACCGGCTGAACGTCCCGCTGCGGACCGTCGACCCCGAGCCGTGGAGCCTGGGCGTGCGGTTCCGCGAGGAACCCGAGGGCCTGCATCGTTTCCGGGTCGCGCGGGGCGCAGCGGCCGTGGGCACCTCGCTGGCGGACCTGCCGTGCGGCGAGGACGCCTGGGTGATCTTCATCATCCGGGACGGGCAGCTGGTGGCAGCGCGGTCCGATACCCGGCTGGAGGCGGGCGATGAGGTCCTCATCCTGGCCGACTCCGCCGAGGTCCCGGCGCTGAAAAAGCTGTTCGCGCCGCGCCGCGCCGATCATCGCGCCGAACGGTCCGGTCGTGAGCGGATAATCCGGCCGGGCGGGGCAAGGCCGCGCCAGACCAGAACGAGGGTGGCCCACCGGCAGGCCTCCGGGCGGGAACAGGCCTCCGGGCGGGAACAGGCCTCCGGGCGCGAGGCGGGGCCGGAGCAGGAGGGCAGCCCGGGGCGAGAGCCGGACCCAGGGTGAGAGCGGGGGGCGGACGGGGACGCAGTGGACCCTGGAGCCGACCGCGGCCACACTGGGATGGTGACGGAGCGAATCCGGACAGCGGTCCGGGTGGAGGGGATCGTCCAGGGGGTCGGCTTCCGGCCGTTCGTGCACGCGCTGGCGGCCCGGCTCAGTCTGGGCGGCCTCGTCGGCAACGACGCCGACGGGGTGTTCGCGGAGGTCGAGGGGCCGCCAGCGGCGATCGCGGAGTTCCTGCTGCGGCTGGAGCGCGACGCCCCGCCGCTGGCCCGGATCGACCGCGTGCGGAGCTGGCCGATACCGCCGGACGGCATGACCGCCTTCTCCATCGTGGCCAGCTCCATCGTGGCCAGCGCGGCGGGCAGGACCCGGCAGGCCCTGGTGTCGGCCGACACCGCGACGTGCCCGGACTGCCTGCGTGAGCTGGCCGACCCGGGTGACCGGCGGTTCGGGTACCCGTTCATCAACTGCACGAACTGCGGGCCGCGGTTCACCATCGTCCGGGACATCCCGTACGACCGGGCCCGGACCACGATGGCCGGGTTCACCATGTG
>JBEKCN010000650.1:0-3579 GCA_050014855.1 Streptosporangiaceae bacterium
GGCGCCGCCGTCCCTGGCCAGCAAACTCGACCGCCTGTTCCAGGCCGTACGGCCGGGCGGCCGCGGTGAGTACAGCTACCAGGAGGTGGCGGACGCGATCCGTGCCGAAGGCGGGCCGACAATCTCCGCTACCTACCTATGGCAGCTCCGCAAGGGGCTGCGGGACAACCCGACCAGGAATCATCTGGCCGCACTGGCGCGCTTCTTCGGCGTCAGCCCGGCCTACTTCTTCGACGACGACGCCGCGGAGGTCGTCGACGCTCAGCTCAGCCTGCTCGCCGCGATGCGTGACGCGTCCGTGCGCAACGTGGCCCTGCGGGCGGCCGGGCTGTCGGGGGAAAGTCTCGCCGCCGTGCAGGTCGTGATCGATCACGCCCGCCGCCTGGAGGGCCTGGAGGACGAGGCCGATCCCGGCGGCCAGCCCCGTGCAGGAACCGCCCGAGACGATTACCCCGTCGGGGAAAATGGTCATGGATAGCGTCCGGCGGCGCTGCGAGGAGCGGCTCCGGCACATGCGGCTGCCGGATCCGTTCGACCTGGCCGGGCTGTGCCGGACGGTGAACGCGGAGCGGGGCCGGGCGCTGCACGTCCGGGGAATACCCGGCCCGGCGACCCGTGGGCGGCCTTGCGGCATCTGGGTCGCGACGGACAAGGACGACTGGATCTTCGTCGACCAGGAGACCAGCCCGCTCCATCGCCAGCACATCGTGCTGCACGAACTGGCGCACATGCTGTGCGGGCACACCGCGGCCGCGCTGCCCGAGAACGAGATGCTCGGGCGGCTTTTCCCCGACCTGTCGCCGGACATGGTCAAGACGGTGCTCAGCCGCAGCAGTTACCACTCCGAGCACGAGCGGGAGGCGGAACTGCTCGCCTCGCTCATCCTGGCCCGGGCCCAGCGGGCCACTGCCGTCATGCCGGTCCAGGACGTCTCGGCGGCGGAAACACGGATCCTGCGCCAGGCGGGGCTGGCGCTGGGGTTGAAGCCGTGACCGCGAGCACCGTGGCCGTCACGGTGCTCTGGATCATCGTTCTTGCCGAGTTCCCCTCCCAGCGGCACGCCCGGATACGGCGTGCGGTCTGGCTCACGATGCTGCTCCTGGCCGCGATCGGCACGCTCGACCTGACGCCCGTCGGCGCCCGGCTGGACGCGGCCTGCGGGCTGCCGAACGTGGCGGACCTGGCCCAGCACGTGCTGGCGATCGTCGCCGCCACGCTCGCCCGGTACTGCGCGGTCGCGATCTTCGGCTCCGCCGGGCAGCGGGCGCGCTGGTCGGCATCCCGGGCCGTGGCCGTGGCGGCAGGTACGATCGCCGCACTCGCCGCCCTGTTCGCGGTCTCCCCGGCGCGTACCAGCCCGACGAACACCGCCCTGTACACCGACTTCCCCATGCAGTACGCGTCCCACCCGGAGGTGCTCGCCTACTGGGCGATCTTCGTGACCTACCTGGCCATCACCTTCGTCATCATCGGCCGGCTGGCCTGGCACTACGGCCGGACCGCCGGCCGCACGCCGGTCGGCAATGGGCTGCGACTGCTCGCTGCGGGCATGGTGGCCGGGCTCGGTTACCTGGGCTATGGCACCGCGGTGGTCGCCGCGCGTGCCCTATGGGTCCAGGGCTCGTTCATCAGCACCGCACCGTCCGTCATCCAGGTACTGTTCGGTGCGCTGATCCTGCTCGTGGCCGTCGGCGGCGGCCTGCCCGCGATGCAGCACTGGCCGGTGGTCCGCCAGGCCCGCCACTACCGGTCCCTGCGGCTGCTCTACCCCCTGTGGAGTGGGCTGTGCGAGGCAGTCCCGGGGATCGCGCTGAACCCGGTCGCGGAGTGGGCTGACCGGCTCGACCCGCGGGACCTGCGGATACGGCTATACCGGCGGGTGATCGAAATCCGCGACGGGTACATGGCCCTGCGCCCCGCCGACGTACCCGGCGTCGAGGACGCGGTCCATACGGTCGCGGGACGGCAGCGCCTGTCGGCGGCGGACGAGGCTACGGTCGCGGCGGCCACCCGGCTGGAACTGGCCCGCCGCGCCGAGCTGCGCGGAGTGACGCCAGCCGGGACCGGCGACCCGCACGCCTACCGGGACTTCGCCGCCGGGGCCGACCTGGACAGTGAGGTCCGCCTGCTCCGCGTCGTGGCCGCGCACCGCACCACGATCTGGCTGGCCGCCGAGCGCATCGAGCGCTCGGCCAGCACATCGCGGGCCGGGATGCGCTAGCTGACGGCCGTCTGGTGCACCCGGGTCATCGTCAGAACAGAGCGGCGACGGTCAGGCCGGCCAGGACGAGCATGACAACGGCGGCCCCCCGGCTGAGCCACTTGACCGGGATGACCTTGAGCAGGCCCCGGCCGCCGAGAATGGCCAGCCCAGCGGCGACCCACAGCGCCGTGACCGCGCCCACCGCCACCGACAGCGGGTCGTGGTACTTGACCGCCAGGTTCGCGGTCACGATCTGGGTGAGGTCGCCGAACTCGGCCGCGAAGACCACGGCGAAGCTGGTGAGGGCGACCGGCAGGAACGACCGGCGGGACTCGTGCTCGTGCACGTACTCGTCAGTGCGGGCAGGCTTCTGGCGCAGCAGGAGCACGGCGCCGACGACGAACAGTACCGCCACGGCGATCTGCGTCGGCTCGTGCGGCAGCAGGCTCAGCAGGCCGCCGACCGTCACCGCCAGCGCGACCTGGATGGCGAACGCCGCGGCGGCCCCCGCGAAGACGTAGCCGGGCCGGTAGCGGCTGCCCAGGACCAGGCACGCGATCACCGTCTTGTCGGGCAGCTCGGCAAGCAAAATGATGAGGAATGAGGTGAGGGCGGCGGCCAGGCTCACAGGCTCAGCCCCTATCGGTAAGGCCGCCCCGGATCTGGAACTCCTCCGGCACGGCAGCTCATCACTTCGTCGCTGCGGCCGAAGGTCTCACTCAGGCATCCTCGCCCCCGGGCACCGGGCCCGCGCACTGCGAGCCGAGATTGTCGGCGTCCCGGCGATGGAGCTACTCCCCTTCGCAGTACACATTCTAATCAGTAGCAGCCGGGAATAACTATGTCAGCGCCGCACACAATGCCGCTCAGCGCGGCGTTCTGGCCGCCGCGCGGCGAGGTGGCAGCGGGAAGAAGCCGCTGGTCCGTCGCATGTATTCGGCGTAACCGGGGCGATCGGCCATCCGCCGGTCAGTGAGCCGGGCGCCGGTCCCCCAAGCCAGTACGTAGGTCATCAACAACGGGGAGATGACGGTCACCAGGCCGAGCCAGCTGGCCACGCTGATGATGAACAGCCCCCACCACATGCACGTGTCGCCAAAATAGTTCGGGTGCCGGGTGTACCGCCACAGCCCGCGGTCCATCAGCATCCCCCGGTGCGCAGGGTCGGCCTTGAACCGGGCGAGCTGGGCGTCGCCCACCGACTCGAAAACGAAACCGGTCAGCCAGGCGGCGGCGCCGAGGATCACCAATGCGGTCAGCCGGGCCGGCTGGACCATGCCGGCCATGATCGGCAGGCACGCCAGCCACATGACGACCGCCTGGGTCAGGTAGATGACCCTGATCGCGTACAGATCTGGGTGGCCGTGGCCCCGGCT
>JBEKCN010000651.1:0-3573 GCA_050014855.1 Streptosporangiaceae bacterium
GTTCATCTGGGCCACCCCGGGCCCGTCGTGCTCATCGCCGCGTTATCGTCCGGCGCCGCACCCGCGGCAGCGGCAGCGCAGGCGGGGCCGGCTGGGGCGGGTCGGCCGCCGCGCGCTTCAGGCGCCCGCCGGCGGCGTCCAGCCAGCGGACGACCGCATCCAGCCGGAACAGCTCGGAGTCGACCACCAGCGCCAGGCTGAGGTCGGAATCGGCCTCGGCTTCCTTGATCCGCGTCCACTGCTGCATCAGCTCCACCAGGTACCGGCGATGGGACTGGATCACCTCGTGCACGTCGATGCCGGGAACCCGCACCGCCACCAGCACCTTCATGACGAGCTCATCGCGGGGCGGCGAGGCCAGGTCGGGTGGCGTACGCAGCCACCCGGCCAGCTCAGCCTCCCCGTCCGCGGTGATGTGGAAGCCCTTCTGCGGGCCGTCGTCTCCCGCACCGTCGGACTCCACCAGCCCGTCCCGCTCCAGCCGCTGCAGGGTCGTATAGACCTGGCCGACGTTCAGCGGCCACACCTCGCCGGTGCGGGCTTCGAACTCCTCACGCAGCTGAAGCCCGTACTTGGGCCCCTCGCTGAGCAGGGCGAGCAAGGCGTGCCGGATACTCATTGCTGGTCCTTTTCCGTATTATGCGAAGGACTATACTGAGTATTATGGCGCACCGCAGTGGTGCTAGGCCCACCTTTCCTGGTGAACTTTGCGCCCCGGATCTGTGCCGCTGTAGCGGTTACGTGGGCATCCGGCGGGCGGCCGCGGCCGCCCGCCGGATGCGATCGCCGGCCGGCCCGGGATCTCCCGCCGACGGGCACAAGCGGACCTGGCCGCCGCCAGAGTTGGCCATGGCGTATTTACTCCCCGCTCTCTTACCGGGGGGTAAATACGCCATCACTGAGGTCGGGATCCGGGCTGGCGGTTGCGCGGGCCCGAGGGCCAGCGTCCCGGCGGGCCCGGCTATTCCAGCGGGTAGGTGCCCGGCGCGGGGCCGAGCGGCGGGTACGCCTGGCTTCCGAGCCCGGCGCGCGCCTCCGTCGCCTCCCCGGACCGGGCGAACATCCAGTCCAGCCACTGCGGCCACCAGGAACCGCCGTGCCACATGGCCCCGGCCTGCCACGCGTCCGGGTCCGGGCCGCCGGCCGGGGCGGTCCAGTAGCCGTACTTCGCCGTCTTGGCCGGGTTGACGAAAGACTGGATGTGACCGGACTTGACCAGGGCCAGCTCCTTCTCGCCGCCCAGCAGCTGGGTCAGGCCGTAGCAGACCCGCCACGGGGTGATGTGATCGGTGAACCCGAAGACGTGGAAGGTGTCACAGGTGACCTTGCCCAGATCGATCGGCGTGCCCAGCGAGGTGATCCCGCCCGGGGTGGCCGCGCTGTTGTTCAGTGCGATCTGGGTACTATCCCTCGAGAACCTGGCGGGCACCGACGCCGCGTCGTCGTTCCAGGCCAGGACGTCGAAGGCGGGCGGCTCCTCGCCCAGCAGCCAGCCGCTCACGGCGTAGTTGAAGACCAGGTCGTTGGGCCGCAGCCAGGCGAACGTCGTCTTCATCATCGAGCCGTCGATGACCTCGCCGCTCGCCGCCGCCTGCTCGAGCATTTTCTGGGACGGCTCCGAGCCGAACATGCCAACCACGTTCGGGGACGTACTGTTCATCATCGTGACCATGAACGTCGCCCCGCTGACCGAGTCGTCACCCCGGGCCGCCAGCACGCCCAGGGCGAGCGTGTTCGTCATGCCGCCGGCGCACAGCCCGAGCAGGTTGATGGTCTCGCTGCGGGTAATGTCCTGGACGACGCTGACGGCGCGCAGCGCGGCCGCCACGTAGTCGTCGAAGCCCCAGCTCCCGTGGCCCAGCTCCTGTTTCGGGTTCCGCCAGCTCACCATGAATACCGTGAGGCCGTTCTGGACCGCGTACTCGGCCATGCTGCGGCCCGGTGAGAGGTCGAGCACGTAGTACTTGTTGACCTCCGGCGGCACCATCAGCAGCGGGCGGCTGCGCACCGTCGGCGTCTGCGGTGTGTACTGGAGCAGCTCGAACATGTCCTCGCGGTAGACGACCGCGCCCGGGGTGCAGGCGAGCTGCTCGCCCACCTTCAGCGCGTCCCGGTTGACCATCCTGGGCATGCCGCCCTCAGCCAGGTCGCGCAGCATGTTCTGGGTGCCGTTGACCAAGGAGAGGCCGCCGGTCTCGAACGCGCGCTTGAGCGCGGCCGGATTGGTCATCAGGAAGTTGGTGGGGGCCAGCGACGCGGTCATGATGTTGGCCAGATACGTGGCCCGCGCCTTGCGCTCCCACGAGGTGTCCACGGCGCCGGCCATCCGGCCCGCCCACTCCTCGAACAGCCGGTAGGTCTGCCCCAGCCCGAGGAAGGCCGGGTTCACCTTCCAGGTTGGATCCTTGAACCGGGCGTCCTTCGCGTCATACTCAAGGTCCGACTCGCCCAGCGCGATCTTCGTCAGCTCACCGATCAGCCAGGGCAGCTGCTGGGCCGCCTCACCGGGACTGAGCAGATCCACAGCCGACTGGAGCATCCCGGCCGGATCGGGGTTCGGCCCGGCCGGCATCAGGCCCCCGACGGGAACCTCCGGTTCGGGTGTGGCCGGCGGTGAGCCCGCGGATGGGGCGCCGACGTGGCCCGCGGGCCCGGTCTGGGTGCTGCCGTCGCCGGGAGAGGGCGCTTCGTTGCGGCCCATGATCCCTCCTTAGCTAATGGGATCCGTGCCTTCAAGTTCGCACCGTCAGGCGAGAAATCAAGAAGACGCGACGTGCTGATGCACGCGCCTGGGTCTTACGTCCGCTCCAGCCAGGACCAAAGGCAGATTCCGCCCGCTCCGCGGCATCCGTCGGCCGCGGCGCCAACCTCTGCTTGGCAAACTGCCCAATCGCTTGATATAGTTAGCACCAGATACCCAAGGAGGCAGGAATCATGACTGAGACCCAGGGCAGTGTGCGTGACGTGCAGGGCGAGATCATCAAGACCGTCAACCAGAGCCAGAACGCTCTTATTGAAGTGGTCCGCGACTGGACCGACGCCGTGCAGGCCATTACGCCGAAGCTACCGGCCGTCAACGTGCCGTTCGCCAACAAGGTCCCGCAGCCCGAGCAGCTCGTGACCAGCGCCTACGACTTCGCCGAGCAGCTGCTGCGCAGCCAGCGGCGGTTCGCCGAGGAGCTTATCAAGGCGACCGCCCCGCTGCTTCCGATCCCGAACCAGACCGCGCACGCCAAGGCCGGGGCCAAGTAAGCCAGCATCCGAACAGTTGGCCGATAGGGCCAGGTAGGAGTATCGCAACGGGCGGGCCGGGCATACCGGCCCGCCGTTGCGCTGCTTACTATTTTTAGCGGGACACGACAGCACTAGGCGGGGGCCGACGATGGCAGATCCGTGGCAGGCGCAGCGCGAGGCGCTCGGCGCTTTCATCCACAGCCAGCGCAAGCTGGCCAACCTTTCCCTGCGCCAACTGGCCGACCTGACCAGCCTCTCCAACCCGTACCTGAGCCAGGTCGAGCGGGGGCTGCACCAGCCGTCCGTGCGGGCTCTCAAGGCGATCGCGGATGCGCTCAA
>JBEKCN010000652.1:0-3569 GCA_050014855.1 Streptosporangiaceae bacterium
CAGCCTTCCTTCCGCCCGCGGGAGCCTTCAGCCGCTGCGGACGACGCCCCGGACGCGCAGCGCTCGGGCCCGCCTCCGGCTGGTCCCTATGAGCCCCCGGCTTCCTTCCGTGCGGGGGAGCCCCCGGCTTCCTTCCGCTCGCGGGAGCCTTCAGCCGCTGCGGACGACGCCCCGGCCGCGCAGCGCTCCGGCCTGCCCCCGGCTGGTCCGTACGAGCCCCCGACGGAAGATGGGTGGCTGGCGCCGCTTCGCTCATTCGGCGGCGAGCCCGCCGGCGCCGGCGCTTCGCGGCCCCGTCAGCCGCCGCCCTATCAACCCCCGCGCCGGGAATCGGCGCCTTCGGGGCCGCCCGGCCGGGACGGCCCTGGTGGCACGCCGCCGCCGGGCCCGGAACGCAGCCGGCAGACACGGAATCGGCGCTGGTGGCGACGGGGCGCCGTGGCCATCGGCTGCGCGGCCGTGGTCGGGATCGCCGCCGGGGCGGTGCTGGCCCTGGGCGGCGGGACCAAAAGCCCGCCCGCGGGCAGCGCCAGCTCTCCCGGCGCCGTGAAGAGCCCCGTAGCCGTGCTCCCGCCGCTCCCGGCCCCGGGCTGCAGCACCGCTGTCGCCGGCGCCACCGCCCTGTCTCGCGTCCGCTCGGCGGAGGTCAGCGTGGGCTCCCAGCCGTTCGGGGTGGTCACGACCCCGGACGGCCACTTCTCGTTCGTCACGCAGGCGAACGAGGTCGCGGTGCTCAGCAACGGTTCCTCGCTGGCTCCGACGCTGGACCGTGTGCTGTCCGCGCCTGGGGCCACTGGCAGTGAGCAGCTCACCAGCGACGGGAAGTATCTGCTGGTGGCGGCGAACAGCGGCGCGATCGTGTTCAGCGTGGCCGACGCTGAGCAGGGCGGCAGCGGTCTGCTGGGCGCGCTCACCAGCCCCTTCGGCAGCGGGGCGGTCGAGGTGGCGGTCTCGCCCGATGACAAGTTCGCGTTCGTCACGCTGGAAAATAGCGCCGACCTGGTCGTGTTCAACCTGCAGAGCGCGCTGGCCAACGGCTTCGGCGCGTCTGCCGTAGTGGGGAAGATCCCGCTCAACTACGCGCCCGTCGGGATGGCGATCTCACCGGACCATCGCTGGCTGTACGCCACGAGTAGGGCGCGCGCCCAGACGACGGCCCCGGCGGAGGGCACGCTGACCGTCATCGACCTGAACCGGGCCGAGACCGCGCCGTCTTCCGCCGTCGTGTCCACGGCCACGGCCGGGTGCAGCCCGGTCCGGGTCATCGCCTCCCCGGACGGCCGCTACGTGTGGGTGACCAGCCGGGATAGCAACATGCTGCTCGGCTTTTCCGCAGCCGCGCTGCGCACCGACCCGGCCCACGCGCTGGTCGTCCGGGTCCACGTGGGCCCGGCACCCATTGGCCTGGCCCTGGTCAACGGCGGCAGCCGCATCGTGGTGGCGAACTCCAACCTGTACGGTCAGCACGGCGTCAGCACGAGCATCTCGGTGATCAGCACCTCGGCCGCCCTGAGCCGACGTCCCGCCCTGCTGGGCCAGATCAGCACCGGCCTGCTGCCGCGCGAGTTCGGCCTGGCGCCGGACGGCAAGACCGTGCTGGTGGTGAACTCCGGCTCCGCTCAGGTGCAGGCCATTGACCTGAGCACGCTGCCCTGACCGGGTCCTGACCAGATCCCGACCATGCTCTGAGCAGGCTAGACGGGGCCGCCAGACGGGGCCGACGGACGGGGCCGCCAGACCGGGCCTACGGGGGCGACGTTACCGTTCCCGGTCGCGGCGGAGCCGGTCCAGGACCTTCTCCGGGTTCTCGGTGGTGACCCGGATCATGGCCCGCACGGCGTCGGCCAGCGCCACGCGCGGCACGTCGAGCTCCACGGCGGCCTCGTCCACCCAGCGGGTGAGCTGCCGGTAGAGCTCCGGGCTGAGGTCGAGGGTGATCCGGACCGGCTTGGACCGGATAGCGGTCTGGCCGGCCGGCCGCGCGTCGGGCTCGGCCCGCCGCGCGGCGGCCGCGGCCATCTGCGCCCGGCGCTGCTCCCGCTGGGAGGTCAAGACCGCACCGCGCAGAGCGGCGAGCAGCGCTCGACAAGGTTGTGCGCCACCCGGCGCCACACGTCATGCTCGGAGATTCTGATCGGCATGCCGAAGCTCTGGGCGTACACCTCGAGCCGGGGCACGGCCGCGTCCAGTACGTCGTAGCCGAGGCCGCGCAGCGCCTCGCGCGCGTCCGTGGTGGAGTGCGCGCGGGAGATGCAGCGGTTCAGCAGTACAGCCGAGCGAACCGGTCTATCCCGCAGCGACTCCACCTCAGCGATCTCCTCCCCGACCGGCGTGGTGCGGTTGATCTCGATGGGACTCGGCGCGCAGGGGATCAGGATCTCGTCGACGTAGCGGAGTGCTGACCGGGCGATCGCGGCGTGGTCTTCCAGCTGCGGCGTGTCGATGATCACCACGTCATCATCTTGGGCGATCTCCGGGACGCGGCGGTGCAGTTCGCGGGATGGCAGGGCCACCATCCGGAACGGGAACGCCGCCTGGGTCGGGGCCAGCCCAGGATTCATCGCGGCGAGATCGGACCATTCCAGCGCACTGCCCGAAGGGTCCGCGTCCACCAGCAGGACGCTGTTGCCGGCTTGCGCGAAAACGTGAGCCAGCCAGACGGCCGAAGTGGTCTTGCCCGTCCCTGGCTTGAGGTTTGCCAAGGCAACGGTTAGGCCAGTCATCGGAGCATTATCGCAGCGTCCGCGGCCTAACGGTAGCAGCGGGTCACAGATCTGACGCTCGGTGCACATCCCTCTACCTTCGGCAACGGCGCAGGCTGGGCGGGCGGCGCCGCGATGCGGGCCGTTTTGCCGTAATGCAGTAATGCAGTAATTACTGTGTTACGGTTGGGCGGCCAGCCCTTTCTTGGGGGGCAGCGGGCGCTAACAGCCCGATCTTCGCCGCACCGAAACTTATCCACAGGCTGTGGATAGCACTTGTGGGTAATCACAGTAATGTAATTCAGCTCGGCTCGGCAGGTAAGTCGTAGGTAACGCGCCTCCAGGTGGAGGAGGCGTCGTAGGTAAGCAGGCGGTCAGGCATGATTCCAACATGACCGAGCTTCCGGCCGCCTACTACCTGCCCCTGGGTGACGGCCACTTCGAGCCCACCGAGGCTACGACGAGCCCCTGGGACAGCGGGGCTCAGCACGGCGGGCCGCCCACCGCGCTGCTCGCCAGCTGCCTCGACGACGCCTTCGGCCGCCCGGGCCTGCGAGTGGCCCGGATCAGCGTGGACTTCCTCGGCCCGGTGCCGCGCACCCCGTCCCGCGTGCAGACCGAGCTGCTGCGGCCGGGCCGGCGTACTCAGCTGAGCGAGGCCAGCCTCTGGGCCGGCGAGCGCCGGGTGGCGGTGGCCCGGGTATGGCACCTCGCGACCGGTCCCGGCCCCCAAACCGACGCGACCAGTCGTGCGCCGGGAAATCGCGCTCGCACGATGGAAGATGCCGGTCCCACGCCGGGAGGTCCCGGTCCCGCGCCGGGAGGTCCCGGTCCTACGCCGGGAGGTCCCGGTCCTACGCCGGGAGG
>JBEKCN010000653.1:0-3564 GCA_050014855.1 Streptosporangiaceae bacterium
CCGCAGGAGATGCAGCGGCTGAGCAGCGTCGGGTCGAAGATCGAGCCAGCTCGCGACACCTTGTCGCTGGTCATCAGGATCCCAGCTTTCCAGGATTGAGGATGCCAGCCGGGTCGAAGGTCCTTTTGATCCGCCGGATCAGGTCCATCTGCGCCTTTCCGAGGCGCTGTTCCAGGTATGGCAGCTTGGCGGCCCCGACTCCGTGCTCACCAGTGATCGTGCCGCCGAGCTCAATCGCGGTGCGGAAGACCTCGGCGAAGGCACGCTCGGCACGGGCGATTCCCTCGGTGTCCTCGGCGGATTCCAGCACGCAGGTCGGATGCAGGTTGCCGTCGCCGGCGTGCCCGAAAGTCGCCATGGTGACCCCGTGCCGCGCGGCTATCGCGTCGATGCGCGCGACCATCTCGGCCAGCCGCGGCCTGGGCACGCTGGCGTCCTCGAGAATCGTCAGCGAGCCTAGCCGGGACAGCGCCGGAAGCGTGCAGCGCCGGGCGGTCAGCAGCGCCTCCGACTCGGTGGCATCACCGGCGGTCTGGACTCCGATGGCACCGGAGTCCTCGCAGACAGCTGTGATTCGCTCAAAGTTGCGTGCCACGGCCGCTTCATCGCCGTCGTCGCCAAATAGCAGCAGGGCACCGGCGTTGGCATGCAGGCCCAGGTGCGCATACTGCTCGACCGCGTCCATGCAGCTGCGGTCGAGAAACTCCAGCGTCGACGGGATCACCCCCGCAGCCAGGATGCCGGAAACGGCACGACCGGCCTGGGTCAGGGAGTCGAAGTAGGCCAAGCCGGTGCGACTAGCGGACGGATCCGGCAGGAGCGCCACCGTTACCTCAGTGATCACGCCGAGGGTACCCTCGGATCCAGTGATCAGCCGGGTCAGGTCGTAGCCCGCGACATCCTTCCAGAGCCGACCGCCGGTCCGCACGATCTCGCCGGTCGGGAGCACGACCGTCAGCCCCAGCACGTAGTTGCGGGTGACGCCGTACTTCAGCCCGCGCAGCCCGCCGGCGCAGGTGGCGACGTTGCCGCCGATCGTGGAGACGGTGCGGCTGCCCGGATCCGGCGGGTAGAACAGGCCATGCGCCGCCGCGGCATCGTTGAGCGCCATTGTTGATACCCCCGGCTCGGCTCGTGCCAGCATCTCCTCGGGCGCTACCTCCAGAATGCTGTTCATCCGAGCGGTGGACAGCACGATGCCGCCAGTAAGCGGGACGGTGCCCGCGCACAGATTGGAGCCCGCGCCCCGCGGGATCACGGGGATACCGTGATCGGTAGCCAGCCGCAGGATCCGTGCGACCTGCTCGGCGTCCGCCGGCGCGATAACCGCATCCGGCGTCCCACGGAACAACGGTGTCGCGTCGCGCGCGTACACGGCAAGCTCGCCATCGGCCAGCCGAAGATTCTCCGATCCAGCGATGGCGCGCAACTCGGTCAGAACAGGCCGAGGAATATGGGTTTCACTAAGCACTGTCAGTTAAGCAAACATGCCTGGCATGACGTTGTCCATACCACTACGGTTTCCGTCACCGACACGGTCGGCAAGCGCGTCGCGCGCAGATCCTCCACGGCCACTAGCTGCCCCGGCACGCCATCGCCCGGGGGCCGACGTAACCCGAATCGGCCCCCGAGTACTCATACGAGGGCTGACGGGTGCGGCAGAGCCGCTGCAGAAAGATACGAAGAGTGGGTGCCCAGGCGCCCCCGCGGGATGCCGACCATCCCGGACATCTGACTCTGGGTGACGCCATGCGCGCCGAGTATGCGGATCAGGGCATCGAGATTGCGTCGCTGGCACGCCTCGAGAATGTCCTGGCGTGCGAAAACATGCTCAAGGGTCTCCCGCAGGCGTGGATCTGCCAAGGTCATTAGCGCGCGTCCCGTTCCCGTGGCGGCTCGCCTACTGACGGTTGCGAAGAAACCAGTCAATCTCACCGCGCGATATCACAGCGGGTTAGACCGAAAAGCGGTTCATGTGGCAAGGTCGCGGCTTGCACGTCGCTGGCAGAAGCGCTCCGTTTGGAGCCCACCAATTGGCCATACCCGAGGTCGCCTCGTAAGTCGTGGGAGGTGACGTAGTACCGTGATGCGGGACCGTGTACACAGGATTTTGCTCGCGGATCAGTGCGATCGACCGGCATGCCGTGCCACGCGCGACACTGAACATGCCTATAAGATTTTTTCTCGCTCGGGACGATCTGTCCCAACCGAAGTCAACCGCCGTGATCCGGTCCGTAGCCAGTCCGTAATCTGCTGGTACGGCGGCAGTGGCCACTGATGATCGATCTGCGGCACCTCCACCTGATCAAGCGAGTTGGCTAGCTACGACGAAGATCATCGAGCTACGAGTCGACCAGCGGCGATCCGCCGGAACTTGGCGGCACGAATGAGCCTTCGCTCATTTCCATCTCCCTCGCTGATGACTGGGCCTGATCTTGTCTACTCCCGCACTTGTACGGAGTGCAGGCTTGCGGGACTGATACGTGACGGTGGCTGTGACGCCTTCAATGGGGATCGGGCCCGCATCTCATGATGGCCGCGGCCACTTGCGCTGCTGCCCGCGTTTATGACCCGCTTTTGGCTGCAGCGTGGTGTATTCACGCTCCGTTTTTAGGGTGGGCCATGAAAAACTCGTAGATGATCTCGCTCGCGTCGGGCCCGTTCGGATCGGTGAAGATGCTTCCGGGAGTACCGCCGGACCACGCATGGCCCATTCCCTCGACTTTGTAATAGATGACCAGGTCCCGGCCGTGGGCATCTTGCCACGTGTCGACGGTGTAGGCCCTTTCTCCGTCCGGCCCGGCAGGTTGGTTGAGAGTGCTGCTGGGATGCTCGAAGGTGGCCGTAAAGTCCGCCGGGGAGGCTAGGTGATTCGTGGTGATCCATTGCTGGGTGACCTGGTCCCCGTTAACAGGGTCACAGACATGATCATCGGTCCCATGAAAGACCATGGTCGGAACCACCCGTGCGAAGGACCCCATGGCTTGAAAGGCTTTCTCGCCTTGCTGGATGGGATCGGGTCCGGGGGGGATCGCCGCAATGTCCTCTATTTCGCCGGACAGGGATTCCGCCTCGCTCAAGGGCTTCACCTCGCTCAAGGGCTTTGCGGCATCTCGTGCTTTCGCCTGCTGCCCGAGAAGCGGCAAGGTGTAGCCATACTCACCCCCTGAGCACACCGCAATGGCGGCAAAGACATCGGGGTAGGTGCCTCCCTCATTGGCGGTCGCGCCCCCGCCTGAGGAGATGCCGGTCACATAGATGCGCTCTTGATCAATCGTCCACTGGGAGGTATTGCTGAGTATGTCCTGGACAATGCTGGCCAGGCTGGAAGGTTCTCCCTCGCCACGGTGTTGGTTCTCCGACAGAAAAAAGTTCCAGCACGATATTGGGTTAATGTCCGGCGGGGCAAAGTGATGGGGATAGACGACCAGGAACTGATGCGCCTCAGCGACCTCGTTCATGTGCGTGTCATAGGCAATGGCCCACGGGTGGCTGAAGAAGGGTTGCATACAGCCGTGCAAGACCATGACGAGAGGCACGGCGGCTCCGACCTGATAGCTGGAT
>JBEKCN010000654.1:0-3561 GCA_050014855.1 Streptosporangiaceae bacterium
GCGGCGTCCTGCTTGCACGCCCGGCGCCGCGTCCTGTTTGCATGCACGCCCGGCGGCGTCCTGCTTGCACGCCCGGCGGCGTCCTGCTTGCACGCCCGGCGGCGTCCTGCTTGCACGCCCGGCGGCGTCCTGCTTGCACGCCCGGCGGCGTCCTGCTTGCACGCCCGGCGCCGCGTCCTGCAGCATGCCCGGCCCCGCGTCCTGCAGCATGCCCGGCGCCGCGACTGGCTCCGGAGTTCAGCGACGTCGGCCGCCCGGCACCGCGTAAACCTCCACGCCCGTCGGCTCCGCGGGACCCGGATCGCATCCCCGAGCCGGACAACAGAGCCCGCTTAATCTCAGATCAATCGGTACGTAAATCAGCGCGGCGACTATAAGCGGTATCGGCCGTCCACCCCGTCGCCGGCAGACCGCGGCACCCCGCGGGCACGGCGCAGCCAGCACCGTTAGGGACGTAATCGCCACTCAACTCACATGCAATACCTAACCGGGACGATGATAACCAATCCCCGCCATGACGGGCCGGAGCAGGACAACCGGCCCAAGGGCGGGGCCGACCGGCCCGGTCACCGGGAACCGCTACAGGGGCGCGGCTCGCGGTGGCCGGGTCACCGGGCAAGACAGAGCAGCACAGGACAGGGCCACCCTCCCGGCGTCTTCACCCGGCCTCCAGGCCGGCGGGATCACAGCGGGAAGCGCCCTCGGGAACGTCCCTTGCGGCCTCTCCCAAGGGACGCCGGCCCGCTCGCGTCAGACGGGGTACCGCGCGAGTGGGCCGCGCAGCGCAGGGCCTGGCGGCCATCGCCGGGAAACGGCGACCGCCAGGCGGGTGAGCCGCCAGGCGGGTGAGCCGCCAGGCGGGTGAGGTGCGGCCGGTGCGGCCGCAGCGCAGGGGGGACGGGGGGCGGCACAGCATCTGTGCCGGGTGTGAAGGCTGCACCGTAGCGGCCGAACGGCACCGGCCGTTACGGTGCAGCTACAGGACGGGGGGCTGAGGCGTGACCGTCGTCCTGGCGGCGTCACCGGGGGCACGACGACGGTCAGGCCTTAAGGCCTGAAGGCGGGCCTGCGGCGCCGGGAGCAGGCTCAGCTCTGACCGTCGAACAGGCTGGTTACCGAGCCGTCGCTGAACACCTCGTTGATCGCGCGGGCGATCAGCGGCGCGATCGACAGCACGGTGAGCTTGTCGAACTGCCGTTCCGGCGGAACGGGCAGCGTATTGGTGATCACGACCTCGCTGATCTGGGAGTTCTTCAGCGTGTCTACGGCGGGATCGGACAGCACACCGTGCGTGGCCATCACGATGACCTTGGCGGCACCCTGCTCGAACAGCGCTTCGGCCGCCTTCGTGATCGTCGCGCCGGTGTCGATCATGTCGTCCACCAGGATGCAGGTGCGGCCCGCGACCTGGCCGACCACCTCGAACATCCTGACCTGGTTGGCCACGTCCGGGTCCCGGCGCTTGTGGATGATCGCCAGCGGGCAGCCGAGCCGGTCCGTCCAGCGCTCACACACCCGCACCCGGCCGGCGTCCGGCGCCACCACGGTGGCCTGGCCCAGGTCCAGCTTGTCCTCGATGTAGCCCGCGAGGATCGGCAGTGCGAACAGATGGTCGACCGGCCCGTCGAAGAATCCCTGGATCTGCGCCGTGTGCAGGTCGACCGCCATCAGCCGGTGCGCGCCGGCCGTGGCGAACAGGTCCGCCATCAGCCGGGCCGAGATCGGCTCCCGGCCGCGGCTCTTCTTGTCCTGGCGGGCGTAGCCGAAGAACGGGGCCACCACCGTGATCCGCTTGGCCGACGCACGTTTGAGCGCGTCGACCATGATCAGGTGCTCCATGATCCACTCATTGATCGGCGCCGTGTGGCTCTGCAGGACGAAGACGTCACAGCCACGCACGGAGTCGAGGAAACGGACGAATATCTCGCCGCTGGCGAAGTCGAAGAGCTTCGTCGGGGTGGGCTCGATGCCGAGGCAGGAGGCTACCTCTTCGGCCAGCTCAGGAAATGCCCGGCCGGAAACGAGGATCATCTTCTTCTCGCTGGTGGCCATGATGCCGCTCACTGGGTCACTCCCTCACTGGGTCCTTCTTTACCTTGAGCAGCCTCCGCGTCGTCAGCCGCCTCGGCGGCCGCCGCGGACGGCGTGCCCGGCCGGCGCCGCCTCACCCAGCCGGGCACGGTGTGCTGGCTGGCTCGCCCGATGGCCAGCGCGCCGGGCGGAACGTCCTCGGTGATGACGGAGCCTGCCGCAGTGTAGGCACCGTCACCGACTTCGACCGGGGCGACCAGCATGGTGTCGCTTCCGATCCGGACGTGATCGCCCACGGTGGTGTGGTGCTTGGCCACCCCGTCGTAGTTCGCGAAGACGGTGGCCGCCCCGATGTTGGAGCCGGTGCCGATATCAGCGTCGCCCACGTAGGTGAGGTGCGGCACCTTACTGTCCTCGCCGACGACCGCGTTCTTCATCTCGACGTAACTGCCCGCCCGGGTGCCGGGCCCCAGCCTGGTCCCGGGGCGCAGGTAGGTGAAGGGACCGACGCTGGCCCGGGCCCCAATCTCGGCGGAGTCGCAGACGGCGTTGATCACCGTTGCGCCGGGACCGACCGTAGTGTCGCGCAGTACGCAGCCCGGCCCGACCCGCGCCCCGGCAGCGAGCACGGTGCGTCCCTCCAGCTGGGTGGACGGCCCGACCTCGGCGTCCGGCTCGAGGGTCACGCCAACGTCAAACCACGTGGTGGCGGGATCCACGATCGTCACGCCGGCCCGCATCCAGTACTCGAGCAGCCGGTCGTTGTACAGCCGCCGGGCCACGGCCAGCTGCGCACGGTCGTTCACGCCCTGAATCTCCGAAGGGTCCGCGGCCGGCAGCGTGCCGACCCGGTGGCCGTCGCCCCGCAGGATCGCGACCACGTCGGTGAGGTACTCCTGACCCAGGAGGTTCCCCGCGGCAATGCGCTTGATCGCGTCAGCCAGCAGCGCACCGTCGAAGGCGTAACAGCCGGAGTTGATCTCGAGGATCAGCCGCTGCCCGGCGGTGGCGTCCGTCTCCTCAACGATCTCGCTGATCGCGCCGGAGGAGTCGCGGACGATGCGACCGTACCCGCCGGGGTCATCGACCTCCGCGGTCAGCACGGTCACCATGTTGCGCGCGCGCTCATGCTCGCGGGCCAGCTCGTCCAGGGTGCTGCCGCGAAGCAGCGGCATGTCGCCGTAGGTGACGATGACCTGGCCCTCGATGAGGCCGATGGCCTCGATCACGGTCCGCACGGCATGACCCGTGCCGCCCTGCCGGTCCTGGACCACGACTTCCGCCTCCGGCGCCTCGGCGGCGATGTGCGCGGTTACCTCGTCCCGGCGGTGGCCGACCACGACCACCAGGCGCTGCGGGCTGAGTTCGCGCGTGGCGGCCAGCGCGTGGCCCAGCATGCTGCGACCGCACAGCGGATGCAGCACCTTGGGGACCGCGGACTTCATGCGCGTACCCTCACCCGCGGCGAGGATGACGACGGCGGCTGGGCGGCTGGGGCTCACAGCGTAGGGCTCCTCAGATCGCTGCCTA
>JBEKCN010000655.1:0-3557 GCA_050014855.1 Streptosporangiaceae bacterium
GCCAAGCTCGCGCGCCCGATCCTCGCCCGCCAGCGTGAGCTCAGCCGCCGACTGTCCGACCGGTTGTGCGCGGCGGACGGGCGAATCCAGGCATTCCTCGACGACTACCTGGCCGATGCCGGTGAGCGCCCCCAGCTTCCGCGGCGAACCCTGGTGCTGGATGAGCCGGGCCTGGCCCGCGACCTTTCCCTGCCCTTAGACGGCGACAGCTTCACCTCGCCGCTGCTGAGCAGCTACCGACTCGTCAATGGCGTGCTGCACAATCCGGCCAACGATCGCCGGACCACCGCGGGGGTCTTCCATATCACCGAGGGCGGGCTCCCCATCCCCTATGACAAGATCGCCGTGCCCAAGGTGGCGTTCGCCCGGCTGCTGGCCGTCGCGTTCGAGCCGCCGGAGATCGACAAGGTCCTGCCCTACACGGCCAACCAGCCGCAGTCGGCGGCATGCTTCGTCTCGTTGTACCTTCGCCCACTGGTCTCCCCAGAGGTAGCCGGCTCCGTGCGCGAGAAGCGGATGGAGACCCGCTTCATTGTGCCCGGTGGCATGGTCGCCAACCTCGACTTCGTGGAGGGCGTCTTCGGCAATGGGGGCGACCCCTACCTGCCCGAGAACGACGCGTCCCTGGCCCCGGAGACCTGGACCGGCCACACCGGCTGCGTCATCCTCGCCCCGCACCTGACCCGGCTGACGAAGAAGGCGCTCGGGCTGCCCCACGTGAGCCAGGCCACCGACCGGCAGAAGCGCGACGGGGTGTGCTGGGAGCAGGAGGACGAGCTGTACAACGGCGGGCGCGCCTTCAAGATCTGTGCCCGGGACACTCGCGGCGTGATCGTGACGGTGATCGCCGACAACTACTTCGGCTACTGCAAGAAGGAGGTCAAGACCCAGATCTCCTACTCGGCGAACCTGTTCGGCAACGCCGAGGAGGAGCACGCCGGCGGCGCGCTGGTCTTCGCCAGCTACAACCTGGGCCAGGAATACACGGAGACCTCCTCCGGTGACTCCTATACCTTGGCTGAGGTCCTCGAACGCGATCCGGGGCGGTTCGCGTCGCAGCCGCAGGGACATGCCCTCGACCTGCAGCAGCCGCACATCGTGCTGGTGCCGGCCAACCCGCACTACTCGCTGCGCGCCATGACCGTGTCCTGGTCTGGCGCCGACGGCCAGCGCCAATCGATCCCCCTGCGCGCCGGCCAGGTCTACCTGAGCCCAAACGGCTACCGCGTCGGGATCGCCCAGGAGCCCCACGACCGGACGGCATGGAGCCTGATCGGCACCGTGCCCAACGCCACGTCGTGCCACAAGCCGGCGACGGTCTCCGGTGGCGGCAAGTCGGAGATCTCCAAGGCCATCACCGATGCGTTTATCTTCGGATCTGAGTTCGTCGCGGACTTCGACACCGACATGGACTCGGTCGCCGCGATCCTCGACCGGGACTTCTCCAGACGCTTCCTCGACCCGGCGAGGCACGAGCAGGACGACCGGCCGATCCTGTCGGAGCAACGCTCGATCGGGTCGGTGATCAAGCTGCTCACCCCGTCTCGGTCGGAGTACCGCGCCGACTACAACGCCTGGCTGGGCCGCATCCCGCCCTACATCAAGGAGCTGGTCTACATAGTCAAGCGCTCCTACCGCCCCGAATGGGGGAACGACTGGCGCAGTCACTTCAGCGTCGTGGCCGTCGACGGTCGCCAGGGCAACAGGCTGCGACTGGACGACGAAAGGATCACCATCAACATGCTGCGGGTCGGCTACAACGCCGACGCATCCTGGCGCCTGTTCAGCCTTCGCCACGACTTTTCACCGGCGGTGAAGGTGCAGACCCAGGACGACATCACCGCCTCGACGGTCGTCCCGGGCGGCCTATTGGGAATGGATACGGCGCGTTCGTACAAGCTCGTGGAGAATTGCGAGGACCTGCTGTTTCAGCGCCCCGACGACGCCATCCACCGGGGGTACGACAAGCAGGCCGAGCGCGACATCGCCGCCCCCGAGACGTTCCTGTCCAACTTCGCGCCTTTGACCCCGGCCGATGCCATCGCGATGCGCGACGATGCCGTGGCCTTCAGCGCCTTCAGCGAGCCGATGGCGGAGATGATCAGCCGATTCGCCGACACAGCCGAGGGTGACGGCCCGGCGTACTTCGTGAGCTCGGCCAACCCGCGGCTGGTGGAGGGCAAGCCCTCGAAGAACCCGCGCTACCTGCAGCAGCGACCGGACCGCGTCAATGCCAGGGCCACTGCAGTGGCGGAGCTGTCCGCGCGCCTGGTTCGCCGGCTGCCGTCTGGAGCGCCGCTGCTGCTGCCGGTGGATGTGGTCGCTGCTGGGCGGCGGAACAACCCCCCCGACGGGCCGGCGCCGGCGTTGTGCTCGTACAGCCCGCTGCATTACATGGAGGTGCCCGAGCTGTTCATGGAGTTCATCTCGTCGATGACCGGTAAGTCCCCCTCCACGACCGGAGCTGGCTCCGAGGGCGCGCTGACCAAGGGCCCCTTCAACGCCATGCCGGCCATCATCGACCTGAACGCCTCGATGCTGTCCTACGCGCTCACCGGCTATGACGGCTGGGTGTCCGCAGCCGGATACGTCGGGCCCCATGTGCGGGTGGACCACGACTTCTCCCTGCTCGTGCCGGAACTGTTCTCGCGGATGACCCCGGACGAGAGAGACGCCCGCAACCTCATAGCCGAGGGCGCCCTGGAGAAGCTGACCGACTTCGAGCACGACGGCCGGCGAGTAGCCGCCAGCAGGTTGGGCTACCGGATGACCGACAGGCTGGCCACCAAGTACTTCGGCCGGATCTTCCTGCATCCGGATGTGGTCTTCACCCCGGAGATGCTGCGCCCGGAGTTGCAGGACGTGGGCATCTTCGCCGAGTCGATCGCCACGATCGTGACCACGCACGAGCGGGTGGCGCGCTCGTACTTCCAGGACGGCACGATCGCACTGGCCGTCCCACCGCTACGGGCGCTGTTGGAGATCATGGCCGAGGGGTCCACTGCGGAGGGATGGGGCCTCGATTCGCCGGAGTTGCGGGTCATGTTCACCCGCGAACCGATCCTGGCGTCGGACTGGTACGCGCAGCGGTTGGATGCCAAGCAGGCCGCAGCCAGCGCCCGAGCCAACGCAGGATTCGCTGCGATCGAGAAGTTCGTCTCCACTCCCGGGAACAAGGAGCCCACGGCCCGGCTGGATATGCCCGCGCGGGTGGAGGCAGCGCGGGTGGAGGCGCAACGGCTGGCCAGCCCGGAGTTCCGCGAGCAGCTGGTCGGCACCACGGGAAACACACCCCTATAGACCATGGCCGCCCCGCTGACGGGGGCCAGTCGGTCACGCCGCCCAGTTCAGCCACTCCCTGCAGAAGAGCTACACCCGACGAGGATGCCGGCCGCGCCCGCAGCCCGGGGGTGCCGTTCGGCGGACTGGCCGAGGGGATCGACCTGGCGGCCGTGCCCGCCCTGTCCCGGTCTGCCGTTCTTCGGTAAACTTCAAAAGGTGCACGTCTGGCCGGGATCTGCTTATCCGCTCGGCGCTACCTGGGATGGATCGGATAC
>JBEKCN010000656.1:0-3553 GCA_050014855.1 Streptosporangiaceae bacterium
GGCATGGGAGCGGTCTACCTGGCCCGCGACCGGGATCGCCGGATGGTCGCGGTCAAGGTCCTGCACTCCCGGGTCGCCGAGGAGCCGAACGCCCGCCGTCGCCTGGCCCGCGAGGTCGAGGCGATGCGCCGGGTCCATAGCCCGTTCGTTGCCGAGGTACTCGACGCGGACGTGACCGGCAAGTTCCCCTACATCGTGACCAGATACGTGCCGGGCCGCACCCTGGACGACGTGGTGCGCCAGCAGGGGCCGCTGCCGCCCTGGGCGCTCGAGCGGCTGGCCAGCGGGCTGGCCCAGGCGCTCGTGGCCGTGCACGCGGCCGGGATCGTGCACCGCGACCTGAAGCCGGGCAACGTCATGCTGCACGACGGCGACCCGGTCGTCATCGACTTCGGCATCGCCCATACCGGCGATGCGACAAAGCTCACCCAGACCGGGATGTTCATGGGCACCCCCGGTTACCTGGCCCCCGAGGTCATCGAGGGCCAGCCCAGCAGCGAGGCGTCCGACGTCCACTCCTGGGGCGCCACCATCGCCTTCGCGGCGACCGGGCGGCCGCCGTTTGGCAGCGGATCGTTCGAGACCATCTTCTACCGCATCGTGCAGGGTAACGCCGATATCGCGGGCGTGCCCGGGCCGCTCGCGGAACTGGTGTCGGCGGCGCTCAGCCGGGACCCGCGCGGCCGGCCGACCGCGGCGTGGCTGGGCGCTCGGTGCGCGTCCCCCGGCCTGGCCTCCGGGCCTCCGGTGCTGCGCGGCGCCACGACCCAGGCGCCCCGGGGCGCCGTCGCCTACGGGGTCCCCGGCGCCCAGGCCGCGGCCTACGGCGGAGCCGCCGGCTACGGCGGAGCCGCCGGCTACGGTGCGGGCGCTCACGGCGGCGCCGGGACCCTGAACGCGGCGGAGGCGGGGCGGGGCGAGGCCCTGGCCCGCGCGCCCATCCGGCCCGCCGAGTACGCCGATCTGCTGCCGCCGGTGCAGTACCAGCCCGCGGGCGGGGCCCAGGTCCGCCCGGCCGCGGCGGCCCCGTACGGCGCCGTGCGGGGGACCGGGCCTGCACCCTCGCGGGGCGCCCAGACGCCTGTGGCGCGACCTGCCCCGCCCACGCCGCAGGCCGGCAGCGCCGAGCGGGCCCGGCCGCCCGGGCTGCTGGGCGCGGCCGTGATGGTGATAGCCATCGCGGTGAGCGTGATGCTGCCGGTAGCCGGGACGATTGGCGCGCTCGCCGTCATCACGCTGCTGCGGGCCGGTGACCGGGCGCAGAGCGCGCTGACCGTGCGGCGCTCGGCGCGCGGTCCGAGCGCGGCCGACTTCCTCGTCGGCGTGGTGACCGCCCCGTGGGCCATCGCGCGCTCGCTGCTCACCCTCGTGCTGCTCGCCCCGGTCGCGGCTCTGTTCGCCGCGGCCGTGTTCGTGGGCACGATCGTCTTCACCTCAACGAACTCGGTGGCTATGGCCGGTGGCTACGCGGCCGGTGCCGCCGTGGCCTGCTACGGGCTCGGCCCGGGCTCGGCCGCCCCGCGCCGTCAGCTCAGCCGAATTTTCGGCGCTGTGGCGCGGACGAGGGGACCGGTGGCCGTGCTGACCCTGGTCATGACGTGCCTGGCGATCGCGGCCGTCGCTACCGCGGCGTCGCAGCCTGCGCTGTACTGGCCGTCTGTCAGCGGGGTGCTGCCCCATCTGCCCAGCGTCACCACGCTCCTGCAATTGCCGCACGTCACCCTGCCGCACGTCACCCTGCCGCACTTCGGCGTGGGCCGCTCCCGGCTGGGCGGGGCCCCCTAGTCGCAGCGGCCGTCGATCTCCTGGTCAGAGGGCAGCCGCGCCTCGGGCACGACTCCCACGGACGGCTCGTCGGCGGGCCTGACCAGGCCCAGCGCGACCACCTCGTTGGCCAGCCGGATCCGCCGGTTCAGGCCGCCGGGGATCCGGAACTTCTGGTACAGGCGCAGCAGGTGCTGCTTGACCGCCGCCTCGGTGACGACCAGGTCGGCCGCGATCTCGCGTGCGGTGGCCGGGGCCACGAAGGCATCGTCGGACAGCGCGGGCCGGCACAGGGCGGTCAGCACGTCCAGCTCGCGGCGGGTCAGCTCGGGCACGGCGGGACGGCGCAGTTCGGATTCCGTGGGCAGGACCTCGCGGGCCAGGCCCCCGACGCGGCACCGGGCCGCGCCGAACGCGACGACGTCGCTGTCCGCCAGCACGCGGCGGCCCACCGGCCGTCCGTTCACCCGGGTCCCGTGACGTGATAATCCCAGGTCAGCCACGTAGGCGTACGGTCCCCGGCGGACGATCTCTGCGTGCAGCAGCGATACGCTCGGGTCATCGAGGCGCAGGTCCACCGAACGGCCGCGCCCCACGATCGTTACCTCGCCGGTCAGTGACACGACCGCGCCGCTGTCCTCGACGCGAAGGAAAGGCGTATCCACAACGTGCCTCCTGCCTATCGGGGCCGTGAGCTAGCCATCACCTATCAGTTACCCCCGCACAGGCCCCTCGTACCGTGGGCCGGGTACCGTCCGCCATCAGCCGGGCACACGGCGGGTCAGCGGCTATTGATCTTGTGACGCGCCGGTAAACTGCGAGCGAGGAGCCCGGGAGGCATGCGCATGGCGGACAAGCCGGCTGACGGCCTGGCTGTGGAGGGTGCGGCGGCGGCCGCGCCAGGCCGCGGGTATCGCGTATCACATCCGGCTGCGGTGCCCGTTTTGACGGAGAACGGCCTGCGCCGCGGCACTGGCTTCTACGCTGCCCCTGTAAACGATGAGCACGGACCCCATCGAGCCCGGGAGCACGTGATCCGGGAGAACGGGCGCCAGGAGCGGTGAGAAATGCGGAGGACACGCCACCCGATGGCTTCGCCCGCGTTGGCGGCCCGCCGGGACCGGCCAGCAGTCCTCCGGCACGGCCGACCGCGCCGTGGGGCCCCGCCCCGCAGCCGCCCGGCGCCGCCCCCTACGAGCCCGGTCCACGGCCCGCCCCGGCCGATGCCGGCGAAGAGCCACCATCTGGCGTGCGGCCAGCTCCTGCCTGGTCCCGTTCAGTACCATCGGCGCCGCATGACCCGGTGCTGCCAGCGGGCCCGCTGCCTCCGCCGGAGCCGGCGGCCCGCCGGCCAGACCAGGCAGCATCCGACCCGGTCAGCACCGCCCTCTCACCGGCCCAGGACCAACCGGCCCAGCGCCCACCGGGCCGGGCACCCGCGACGGACCCAGCGCAGCGCTCAGCGGAGCCGGACGCGCGCCGTCTGGCCCCCGCCGCCGCCCCGCTGGGCTCAGCCTGGCCGCCGGATCCGGATCCGGATCCGCGCCGCCGGGCGCCCCGGCCCGCCCCCGCCGGCCCGGCTCCCCGGCCGGGAATCCGGCCTCCCGCGGCGGCTCCCGTCGCGGTGGCCGGGGCCACGCCCCGCGACCTGCCCCGGCATCCCGGGTCCGCCGCGCTGGCCCAGGTCCCCTATGCGCTCGCGCTGATCTGCCTGTTGAGCGGGATCGTATGGGCCTGGCGCGGATCACACGACGTCGGCAACGGCGCCGGGCTCGTCGGCGGAGGGCTG
>JBEKCN010000657.1:0-3552 GCA_050014855.1 Streptosporangiaceae bacterium
TTCGTCACGTCGAGCACGACCAGGCCGAGGCACCGGCTCCGGCCGGCCCGGAGCTGGCGAGCGGAGGCGTTCGGGATGAAACCGAGCTGCTCCATGGCCGCTTCCACCCGGGCCCGGGTCTGCGGGCGGACCAGGTCCGGGTGGTTCAGCACGTTCGACACCGTGCCGACCGCCACCCTGGCGAGGGTCGCCACGTCCTTCATCCCCGCAGCCATCGGTCCTCCATTGTGCCCTTCCGCCCCCGGCAAACTGGGCCGCAGCTTGATCGTAACGATTCAACTTCAAGTGCTGGCACCTTCATTGACAGCGGGATGGCCGCCTTTCAGACTTCAAGGCACGTTTGAAACGTTCCATCACAAGGTTGATACACGACCCGAGCGCCCTCGACGAGGAGATGAAGCCCGTGGGTCATGCCGACGAAGCCGGCGACCGGCGCGCGGACGCCAGGCCCGGGGACGCCAGGCCCGGGGACGCCGGACGGCAGGAGGCCGGACGGCAGGAGGCCGGACGGCAGGAGGCCGGACGGCAGGAGGCCGGACGGCAGGAGGCCGGACGGCAGGAGCCTGTGCGCCGGGCAGGCAGCGAAGACGGGGCGGGCAGCGAAGACGGGGCGGACTCCCCTGCGGTGCTGTCCCTACGGCACGTGAGTAAGTCATTCGGCGCGGTGCGAGCGGTCATCGACGGGTCGATCGAGCTGCGCGCGGGCGAGGTGCACGCGCTGGTCGGCGAGAACGGCGCCGGCAAGTCCACCATGGTGAAGATCCTCGCGGGCGTGCACCAGCCCGACAGCGGGACGGTCCTGGTCAACGGCGGGCCCACCGTGCTGCACGGCCCGGCCGGGGCGATCGGGGCCGGCCTCGCCATCATCTACCAGGAGCCGACGCTGTTCCCGGACCTGTCGGTGGCCGAGAACATCTTCATGGGACGCCAGCCGCTGCGGCGCGGGCGGCGCATCGACGGGCGCGAGATGACCACGGAGGCGGACGCGCTGTTCGCCCGGCTCGGCGTGCGGATTGACCCCGGACGCATCGCGCGCGGGCTGTCCATCGCCGACCAGCAGCTCGTCGAGATCGCCAAGGCCCTGTCGCTGGATGCCCGGGTCATCGTGATGGACGAGCCGACCGCGGCGCTGTCCGCGGTCGAGGTGGCGCGGCTGTTCGACGTGATCAGGGCGCTGCGGGCGGGCGGCACGGCGGTGCTGTTCATCTCCCACCGGCTGGAGGAAGTGTTCGCGATCTGCCAGACGGTGACCGTGATGCGCGACGGCCGGCACGTGCTCACCAGCACGCTGACGGGCCTGACGGCCGGGGATCTGGTCCGGGCCATGGTCGGGCGGGATATGCCGGAACGGATCCCGGGTGAGCGAGGCGCTCCCGGCGAGGTCCGGCTCACCGTGCAGCGGCTGACCCGCGAGGGCGTGTTCACCGACGTGTCCTTCGAGGTACGGGCGGGCGAGATCGTGGCCCTGTCCGGGCTGGTCGGCGCGGGCCGCAGCGAGGTGGCCCGGGCCGTCTTCGGGATCGACCGGTATGACGCGGGCGCCGTCACGGCGGGCGGGCGCAAGCTGCGCAAGGCGTCGCCCACCGCGGCCATGACCGCCGGGATCGGCCTCGTGCCCGAGGACCGGCGCCAGCAGGGCCTGGTCATGGAGATGTCGATCCAGCAGAACGTGGCGCTCGCGTCGCTGAGCGCGCTGCGCCGGGCCGGAATCATCCGTGCCTCGGCCGAACACAGCTTCGCCGCCGACTGGGCGGTACGGCTCAGCGTCAAGTACGGGCGGCTCACCGACCCGGTGTCGATGCTGTCGGGCGGCAACCAGCAGAAGGTCGTGCTGGCCAAGTGGCTTGGCCGCCGCCCCTCCATCCTCATCGTGGACGAGCCGACCCGCGGCATCGACGTGGGCACCAAGGCCGACGTGCACAACCTCCTCGACCGGCTCGCGGGCGAGGGCATCGCCATCTTGATGATCTCTTCCGAACTGCCGGAGGTGCTGCGGTTGGCTGACCGGATTCTTGTCATGCGCGAGGGCCGCCTGGTAGCGGAGTTCACGCAGGCGGACGGCTCCGAGGAGGGCATCATGGCGGCCGCGACGGGCCAGCTCGAGGCGGAAGCCCGATGACGGCCACACTGGCCCCGCCGCGCGAGCCGGGCAGCCCAGCGTCCGCGAGCTCGCGGCGGCTCGCGGAGCGGGTGTTCCGGGTCCGCGAGTTCGGCATCGTCGCTGTCCTGATCGTGTTCGTCGCGATCACGGCGGCGATCCAGCCCCGCTTCCTGTCCATCACCAACATCCAGTTCGTGCTGGTCGACGCCACGATCTTCGCGCTGCTGGCGCTGGGCGAGACGATCGTGGTGATCAGCCGGAACGTCGACCTGTCGGTCGGATCCGTGCTGGGTATCTCCGCGTTCCTCACCGCCCAGCTGGCCAGCCAGGCACACGGCCTCCCACTGCCGCTCGTCTTCCTGGCCGGCCTGGGCATCGGGCTGGGATTCGGCGCCATCAACGGCCTGCTGGTCTCGCTGGGCCGGGTCCCGAGCCTGGTGGTCACGCTGGCCACGCTGTACATCATCCGCGGGCTCGACGTGCTCATCGTGGGCGGCAGCCAGGTCGTTCCTTCCTCGTATTACCCGTCCTTCCTGACCATCTCCAAGGCCACGGTGGGCGGGATCCCGGACCTGGCCATCGTGGTCGCGGTGGTCATCGCGGCCGGGGCGTACTGTCTGCGCAGTTTCCGGTCGGGCCGCGAGCTGTACGCGATCGGCTCCAATCCGGACGCGGCCCGGCTGGCGGGCATTCCGATGGGGCGGCGCATCTTCGCCGCGTTCGCGCTGAGCGGCGCGATCGCCGGGGTGGCCGGCGTGCTGTGGGCGTCCCGGTACGGGACGGTCGACTCCACCGCGGGCACCAGCTACGAACTGCAGGTCATTGCGGCCGTGGTGGTCGGCGGGGTGGCGATCTTCGGTGGCAGCGGCAGCGTGGTCGGCGCGGCCATCGGCGCGCTGCTGCTGCAGACGATCAACTCGGCACTGTACGTGCTCGGCGTCTCGCCGGACTGGGACCAGGCCATCGCCGGCTTCCTGCTCCTCGTGGCGATCGTGCTGGACCGGTTCATCTCGCTGCGGCTGACCGTATCGCTGCGACGGAGGAGTGCTCGCCGTGGACAGTGACCTGAACGCGATGGCCGGCAACGCCGCCATGACCCCGGAGCACATCGCCGGGGAAGAGCCGGGCCCGAGCCCAGGCGCGAGCGGCGGCTGGGGCCGGCTGCGGCCGGCCATGCGCTGGGAAAGCGGCCTGGTCGTCGTGGTGATCGTGATCGCCATCATGGGCAGCGCGTTGTCGCCGGAGTTCCTGACGGCGAACAACTTCTTCAACCTGGGCCTCAACACCGGCGAGATCGCGATCATGGCGCTGCCGATGGCGCTGATCATCATCTGCGGGGAGATCGACCTGTCCGTCGAGTCCACGCTGGGCATGTCCAGCGCGTTGCTCGGCGTGCTGTGGGCCGATCACTGGCCGATGCTGGCCATCTTCGCGGTGGTCGCGGTGGTCGG
>JBEKCN010000658.1:0-3546 GCA_050014855.1 Streptosporangiaceae bacterium
CGAGGTGTGCGTCGATCCTGCGGGCCAACGCCGGGGGCGGTCACTGGCTGGATCTTGCACAGAGTACGCGCGCCCTACGCGGCATGAGAGGGCGGTCAGGCTGTCATCCGCTCTTCCAAGTTGTCAGCGCTGCCATGGCGGCTTTCGGTCGCGGAACCCGAAGACCTTATCGGACGCTTCTCGAGTCGTGCGGACACCGCACTTTTTACATAGCGCCAGATACGTAGTCACGAGTCCGCAATCCCAGATTTTATCTTGCCGCAAACGTTCGAAGATGCTAACTGCATCCAGCTTAACCGGCTCAAGCTTTCCTTCCCACCGGTCTTTGGCGTGCATCGCATGCCGGGCGATCACCTCATCAGCAATAAGTCTGATATCGACTAGGCCCAGGAAATTCCATTGATAGTACCTCATATCTACACCGAATGCAAGGATGCTGACATCGCTGGCGGAGACATCTACGCCCAGCTCCTCCTGGCAACCCCGCACTGCTGTCGCGTAAATATCGAGCCGACCGGCTCCTCCCGAATCGAAGTTCGCATCGATTCCCTATACCACCGTGACATCACACTCCCCGGGTCGCGCGCAGGACTCAAGGCGGCGATGTACGAGGAGTACCTTGTCATCGTCCGTGAACGCCAGAAGCACAATGCCGACGCCATTGGCTAGAAACGGCAGTGGCCTTCGTACGCTCTCTGCGACAGCCGCCGGGGTCGACAGAAACTCGCGGCGAAGAGTCGTCGATGCACGCTCCCCCTGTGTATCAGGCTCATCAATCTCCTCGTCCAGCCGCAGAACGGTGGCAGCAAATGTGGCGTAATCACTGAGACACGCCTCCAAGTGCACCGTTGCGTCCTCACCTTCCGAGGTACGTGAAATGTGGTAGCCGGTAAGAGCGATCATGCTGCGACTGTTCCAAGAGGACACCGTTTGCTTCTTATTCCGGCTCGAAGCTGTCAGCTGCCTCGCGACCTTCTCCCTGGCTGTCATAACAAGGGCCGGCAGCTCGGCCCGCGTAGACCGGATGTCCACTCTGGCGTTCTGCGGTTCGATCACGAGGAAACCATCTCCCTCGATCAGATTTACGGAAGTAGGAATCCCGGCGATGGTGATAGGCCCATCACTTTCACTCCATGACCGGCTGATTGCCCTAGTGCGGCGCAGTCTGCGCCGCCGATCGGTTGACGCTTTCCACCGATCCTGTAGGTATACGGCAACTACCAGACTGGCGAAAGCACCTAGCACCGCGCCGGCAAGAAGAGACAGCCAGGTTGACATGGTCAAGCTCCCTAGGTGCTGAGGCCAAACTGCTTGAAGTCTACGGACGCGACTTGTACGCTGTCCTCCGCCTGGGAAGGACATTCACCTGGATCCGACGCGCGGCACGAGATGCCGAATGCCCGTTCCCCGGACCAAGGCAAGGTTCTTCAAGATCGACGTAGCGTTATGCATCGCTTTTACCCGAGTATGAGCAGACGTGTCACAATCAGAAGGCAGGCAAACCGCCCGCTCATCGGCATGAGCGTACGTCCCACCGAGTACCCGGTTGTCTGATTTCAGTTCACCGGCGGTGAGCACTATAGATTTCGTGACCACGCATCTTGGGGGATGCTGATGGTCTTGCGGGGGATGAGTGCGGTCATGCGGCGACAGGTCGGCGATGACCAGGGCGTGGTCGCTGGCCGGCGGCGATGCCGTCGTCGTGCAGGTGGCTGATGTGGTCGACGGTCCAGTGGGCGGTGAGCCAGATGGAGTCGAAGCGGTCAGCCAGGGCGGCTGCCTCGGCGGGATGATCAGCGAGCCGGCACCGTGGTCCATCCTGCAGGGGATGGATTTTGCCCGGTCCGAAGAGCAGGTCATCACCGGGCTCACGGTTGAGACGGCGGCTGCCGGAGTGCCAGTGCGTGCGCGTGGCCACAAAGGCGGCCGCGTCGATCAGCGGGGTATTGGCATCGGCACCCAGCAGGACCGGTCCCCCGCTGGGCCGCTAGCCGCCTGGCAAAGGTGTGGCACGCTTGGCGCGGCTTGATGATTCCCCAGCTCACTCACTCCGGGATTCGCGTGGTCGGACAAGGCGGTCAGTCCGAGCCCCTCCACGGTCGTCCCGGTCGGCAAGATCCGCTCCGGCAGGGGCACATCGTCCGGGATCCAGGCACCCTGCGGGGCCGGGCCGCGGCCGGCGATCGCGACCCGCGGGACCGGACCGGACGGCCATCGGCGGCCCGCTGTCTCGGCTGTGCCGCGCAGATCAGCCAGTCAGCCCCTGCCGCCTGGCGGAGAGTTTCAGCCGAACCGAGATTGACTTCCTGCAGCAAGATCAGGTCTGGTTTGACCTCACGTAGCAGTTTCCCCATGGAGCCGAACTCCGGCGGCACCCCGGTAATTCAGATTCCACCACACCACTCGCACGAGCGAATCCGGCCCGAATGCGTCGCGCGTGCGCAGGCGCCGCCGGCACCGCGAAGGCTTACCCGCACGGCGCTTACGGACAAGCACGTGGCCACCGGGCGCATCTGCCAGCCGGGAATGAGGGACATCGCGCTTGACGGTGCGTCTCTGGGCTGAGGCGCCCCTGGCGCCCAGCGACCGGCACCCTCACGGCAGCCTAGCCAGATCACGGCCAGCAGGCTGGCTGTGCTGAACCGGCGCGAAACATCGCAAGCCACCCGCTGCTACCAGCCATTACGCCAACTCCACCGGAGAGGCGACCGGGGCAAGCCAGAATCCCGGCTCACTGCCGAAAAGGTCATGCCGCCTCTGGCCGGAGGGTCATAGCCCCCGCCTCGTTTACAAACACGTTTACAAGCGACAGCAGGAAGGCCCCTTCCGGAACCGGAAGAGGCCTCTGACCTGCGAAATTGGTAGCGGGGGCAGGATTTGAACCTGCGACCTCTGGGTTATGAGCACTACGACGCCCGTCTTCCCCGTCTCTGGCATGCGCGTGTGTCCTCATGACGTACGCAGCGAGACGGCGAGCGTGCCGGGTCTCTCGCCGCGTCTCCCCCGTTCCAAGGAGTCTCGTTAGCAAATCCGTTAGCAGAACCGCTTCCTGAGCTGTCGTTCCCTGCTCCCCTCCCGTCCTCGTAGCTGCCCACCCTCGGCCGTGGCCGCCGCCGAGCTTGCGAAGCGAGCAGCGCGGCTCGCGACGACGTAGGCGCATGCGAGTGCGTCGTCCCGCCACCCGTCGCCTGCGGGACAGCCGGCACCCCGGAGTTCAGCCACAGCGACACCGCCGCGTGCCGCAGGTCGTAGGGACGGCGGCCGAGCGGCGACCGGCACTGCGCAGGAGTGAGGGCCTTCTGGCGGGCCTCGGCCCAGACGGCGCCGTAGGCCGAGTCCTGGATAATGCCGCCCCGGGCGGTCTGGAACATCCGCCCGTCCGGGGTCGTGCCGTACCGCCTGACGTGGGCGCGGCCGGCGACATCGGCCGCGCCGGCCCCGCGTCTGCGCCCGCCGGGTCAAATCCCCGCTCAGCCGCTGGAACAAGCACCCGCCCGGCAAACCCATAACCTGTCAGCGGATCACCAAGATCACCACTGCGATCAG
>JBEKCN010000659.1:0-3542 GCA_050014855.1 Streptosporangiaceae bacterium
CACGATCGGCGCCCTATGACCGGCTCGCCCCCGGCCGTGACCGGCTCGCCCCAGGCCGGGGCCGCGCCGCTGCGGTCGGCTTGCTCGCCGCCGCAGCTTGCGGCCTTGCTGTGACCGCGTGCGGCAGCCAGGCCTCCCTGGGCGCCTCGTCCGCCGGAGCTGCGGCGGCATCGGCCAAGTCGCCGGATTCATCATCTCCCGCCGCGTGCACGACCTCCGGGATCAGCGTCACTCTCACCAATACCGGAGCGCTGGGAGGCCAGGCGGGTGGCTACCTCAAATTTACCGACCAGGGTCGCGTCCCGTGCCGGATGACCGGCTGGCCTGTCGTGGTGGCGGTCACGGCGGCGGGGGCGGCCACCGCTGCGCGGCACGCGCAGTCGACCATGTTCGGCGCCTGGCGCTACGCTGCCCCGCTGCCTGTCGTGGTGCTTAAAACAGGAGATTCCGCCTATGCGGTGGTGGCGGCCAGTGACGAGCCGGCTGGAAGCAGCACTCATTGCCCCGCACCGTATGTGCGTCTTCGCGTGAGCCCGCCCGGCGATAGGGACCATCTGACCATTTCTGCGTGGCTGCCCGGAGCCAGGTCGTACCTGCCGGCCTGCACCGCAAATGATGGCTCGCCGGCCGCCATGACCTCGGCCATCACGACGCTTTCCCAGCTGCCGCATTAGCCCGGAACAACGAAGAGGTCGCCCATAAGCGGTGAGTTGGCGGTGAGTTGATGGAAGCGTCTATGGCCAGCAACGCCGATCCTGCGGCCTCGGCGGCTACTGTGTCGATGCCGTCGCGGCCGGCCACCCCTCTCGCTTCGGTAACGAAACGGATGCTGCTGGCTCTTGGCTTGCTTGCGGCCTCGGCGGTGATCGTGTACCTGGGCCGCGACGGTTACCGGGACGCTGCCCATCCGGGGCGGCCCCTGTCGCTTCTGGCCTCCGTGTACTACGCGACCATAACGCTGTCGACTACCGGCTTCGGCGACATCGTTCCCGTCACGGACACCGCGCGGCTGGTGAATGTGGTGCTGATAACCCCGATCCGGGTAATTTTCCTGATCGTGCTGGTGGGCACCACCCTGGAGGTGCTGACCCAGCGGACCCGGACCAGCTGGCAGATTGCCCGATGGAGGTCGAAGATGGAAGGTCACGCGATCGTCATCGGATACGGGACCAAGGGCCGCAGCGTCGCCAGGACGCTGAGCGAATCCGGGGTGCCGAACGAGTCCATTGTGATCGTGGACACCGCCGCTGACGCGGTCGCTGAGGCCAATGCGGCCGGGCTGGTCGCGGTCGGAGGTGATGGAACCCGGCGGGCAGTACTCAGCCACGCGGAGATCGGCCGCGCCAGGCAGGTCATTATCGCCGTGAACCGGGACGATACTGCCGTCCTGATCGCCCTGACGGCCCGCCAGCTGAACTCGGCCGCGATGATCGTCGCTGCGGTACGGGAGGAGGAGAACCAGCTGCTGCTGCGCCAGAGCGGCGCCGACCATGTGGTGGTGTCCTCCGACACCGCCGGACGGATGCTCGCGATCTCCACCATCCGGCCAGCCGCGGGCCGGGTAATCGCCGATCTGCTGGACCACGGTCGTGGCCTGGATCTGATGGAGCGGCCCGTGGCCGGGGCTGAGGTGGGCGCCCCGGCAGGCGACGCAGCCGGGGTGGTCATTGCGGTAGTGCGGGGGAATGAGGTGCTGGCGCCGGATGCCCCAGAGGCTGCGCACCTTGCCGACGGCGACCGGCTGATCCTGGTCAGCGCCCGCGGACGGCCCGCGGGAAGCTCGCCGGCTTAAGACATCGCCCGGTCGCGGTCAGGCCTGCAGCCGGACACGAGTCTCGTTACGTTCACCGTTGCGGAGGCCGCCTGCCAACCGTGAAATTGTGCCACTGAGCTGGCCGCACGCCGTCCCTGTGGGTACTCGCTGTCGAGATCCTTCCGGGCATATTGTGGATCATGTCGGTAAGCCGGGTCCGATGTTTTTGAGCACTATCAGCTTCGGAATCTGTGCCCTCCGGGCCATCGTGTGACCTGATCTGTGGGGCGAGATATCCCTGAGTGTCCGTGAGAGGCCGTTCGGCCTATGCCGCCCTCGAATTTCCCGGTCCAATAGTTCGAACCGTGATCAGTCCAAGTCGTTACGTGCAAGGCAAGGGCGCGATCAGCGAGCTCGGGACGTACCTGAAGCAGATTGGGTCGACACCGCTGATGGTGGCCGACGACCTGGTGTGGGGGTTCGTCGCGCATGATGTCGGGGCGTCTCTGGCGGCAGCCGGGCTGCCGCTGCAACGCGAGAATTTCAACGGCAACCCGAGCGCTCGCGAAGTAGACCGGCTAGCCGGCGTCATCAAGCAGACGGGCGCCGACGTCGCCGTCGCGCTGGGCGGAGGCAGCACGATTGACGCGGTCAAGGCGGCTGGGTACCTGGCTGGGATCCGCTGGGCCGACTGCCCGACCGTCGCGTCCACTGACGCTCCATGCAGCGCGCTGTCCGTCATCTACACCGAGGAAGGAGAGTTCGAGGAGTACCGGTTCTTCCCCCGCAATCCCGAGCTGGTCCTGGTCGACTCGCAACTGGTAGCCAACGCTCCGGTCGCGTTCCTCATCGCCGGGGTCGGCGATGCCCTGGCGACCTGGCTGGAGGCCCGCGCGACCGCACGGTCGAACTCGAAGACCATGGCAGGCGGGCTGCCCACAGTCACCGGCACGGCGCTGGCCCAGCTGAGCTGGGACGTGCTGTGGGAGAACGCGCTCCCGGCGATCGACGCGGTTATGGACAATCAGGTGACGCCGGCAGTGGAGAAGGTGATCGAAGCCAATACGCTGCTGTCCGGCCTTGGCTTCGAGTCCGGCGGCCTCGCGGCCGCACACGCCATCCACAATGGGCTGACCGCGGTGCCCATGACCCACGGGCTGATGCACGGACAGAAGGTCAACATCGGCTCGGTGACGCAGCTCGTCCTCGAGGGCGCCCCAACGAGCGACATACGTGCCTTCATCGAGTTCACGACTCGCGTGGGCCTGCCCAACACCCTGACCGAGGTCGGGCTGCGCGCTGACGACTCTGACTCGCTGAAGAAGGTGGCCGATGCGGCTACGGTCGAGGGAGAGACGATCCACTCGATGCCCTTCGACGTAGGTAGCGAAGACGTGGCGAGCGCGCTGGTGTCAATCGAGCGATTCGCCGTCCAGGTCCGCGAGGACGCCAAGCTCCCGGCACCGGTGCCCTACACGCCGCATCACTAGCCTTGATGTATTCGTGCCGCGCCGACTCCCTCAGTCCTCTCAGGGCGCCGGGCAGACAAGATCGCCTCCCGATCTGCTCCCAAAATCGGGCACCCGGAACGCAGAAGGCCCGGCCGTCATCCCGGCCGAGCCTTTGACCTGCGCTTTCGATGGGGTGGATGACGGGATTCGAACCCGCGACCCCCAGGACCACAACCTGGTGCTCTAACCAACTGAGCTACACCCACCATCGCCGCCGCTCCCCGTTCGGCATGCTGAACTTACCAGCTGCCGGGGACTCGGGCGAAAGCCGCGCGTTC
>JBEKCN010000660.1:0-3542 GCA_050014855.1 Streptosporangiaceae bacterium
CCTCCTCGCGTGATCCGGCCTCCTCGCGTGATCCGGCCTCCTCGCGTGATCCGGCCTCCTCGCGTGATCCGGCCTCCTCGCGTGATCCGGCCTCCTCGCGTGATCCGGCCTCCTCGCGTGATGGGGGATACCCCCGCGGCCCGGCCCCCGCTGGCCCCGACGGCATGTCCCGGGAAGGCCATCCCCGCGACGGCGGCTATCCCGATGATGGGCGTAGCCCACGCGATGGGCGTAACCGCGGTGACCGGGGGAATCCCCGTAACGTGGAAGATCCACAAGGCGCAGCCTTCCCCGCCGGCCGGGGCCCCGCCCGCGCCGACAACTACCTCAGCGACCGGGGCCCCCTCGGCGACGAGGATCTGCCCCGTGATCGCCGCTACGAGCAGGGCGACCGGCCGCTGGGCAATCGGCTGCCGGGCAATCGGCCGGCGGGCAATCAGCCGCGGGGCGGCCGCCGGCCCGAAGACCCCTTCCAGCACGGCGAACTCTACGACCCCAACGACTCCGGCGACCTTGACGATCCCGGCGGCCGTTACCCCGCCGAACGCGGGTACCCGCAGGACGAGCCCGAGCCCGAACCAGGTACTCACCGCGGGCGGCGCCGCGGCAAGGCGTCCAGTGCTCCGGACGCCCCGGGGCCCGGGCACGGTCGCCGCGACGACCACGTCGCGCACCACGCCGAAGGTCCCCCCTGGGACGAGGCCTACCCCGACGACGCCGACGAGGACGACCGCTTCGTCCCCGGCCTCGGCGGCCCCCGCTACCGTGACGACGACGAGGGAGACGACGGCGGCGAGCGGCGGGGCCGGAGGGCCGCCCGCGGGCCCAGGCGCCGCCGGTCACGCTGGGTCGCCCCGCTGGTCGCGCTGGTCGTCATCCTGACGCCGCTGGTGATCGGCGGTGTCTACGCGTTGCACCTGTACATGAGCAAGTACCACCCCGCCGACTACGCAGGCGACGGTACCGGGCAGGCGATCGTCCAGGTGCAGTCGGGCCAGACGGCCACCGCGGTCGGCCAGCGGCTGGTCACCCTGGGTGTGGTGGCCAGCGTCCGCGCGTTCGAGCTGGCCGCCGAGCACAGCACCAACCAGCGCGGCCTGGAGCCGGGCTTCTACCGCATGCACAAGCAGATGAAGGCGACGCTGGCCTTCGCGCTGCTGCTCAACCCCGGCGCGCGAATCCAGGACAAGATCACGATCCCGGAAGGGTGGCGGATCTCCCAGATCGAGGCGGAGCTGGCGGCCAAGTCGGGGATCCCCGCGGCCGACTACAAGCAGGCCCTCGCCCACCCGGGCTCGCTGGGCCTGCCCAGCTACGCTGACGGTAGCCCGGAGGGCTACCTGTGGCCGGCGACCTACGACGTCCAGCCGAACATGTCCGCCACGATCGTGCTGCAGCAGATGGTTGCCAGCTTTGACCAGGAAGCGGCGAAAATAAACCTGCAAACGGCGGCGGCCCAGGCTCACATGACCCCGGCGCAGGTCATCACCGTGGCCAGCCTGCTGCAGGCCGAAGGCGGTCGGCTCTCCGACTATCCCAAGATCGCCCGGGTGATCGCCAACCGGCTGGCGGCCGGCATGCCGCTGCAGTTCGACAGCACAGTGCTCTACGGGCTGGGCCAGTTCGGCACGACCGTCACCGATCAGCAGATCCACTCCAACACCCCGTACAACACCTACCTGCACAAGGGGCTGCCGCCGGGGCCGATCGACAGCCCGGGTAACGCGGCGATCGAGGCGGCGCTGCGCCCGGCGGCCGGCAACTGGCTGTACTTCGTGACCGAAAAGAACGGCGTGACCAATTTCTCCAGCACCCTCGCCGGGCTGGGCGAGTAGCCGGGCTGGGCAATCAGCCGGGCTGGGTGAGTAGCCGGGCTGGGCAATCAGCCGGGCCGCGCTCAGGCGCCGGCCGCCGCCCGCCGGCCCGTGTAGCGCAACGGCGTTCCGCCGCCTCGGCTCATCGCATCGTGCTGGGCGGTTCCGCTCACCCGCATGCCTGGTCCTCCGGTCCTCGGGGAAGGTTAGTTGTACAATCCAAAATACTTTGACAGCATGTCATGCGGGGCGCTGAACTTTGTGACGCTGACTACGGGGAAACCACGAAGGAGCGGCCCGTAACCCAGTCGCCCATGCACCAGGCGACCGTGCCGGGAGTACGTTCCGTGACCATCCCGCCGTCCGCAGCGGCGGCCATCCGCACCGAGAATGTGCGCCAGACCTATACGAACTGAGGTTGCCACGGGCTCAGCTGAGGGCATCCGGCGGGCCCGATCCGCGCGGGAAATACCGCACCTGCCAAAATTGTTGTTACCCTTAGTCGACGACTAGTCCGGCGTGGCAATGCCGGACGTGTAAGCGGAGGGCCACCTCCCACCTCGCCAGCCCCAGGCTGGCAGGTCAGGCCGGATTCGACGGCCCGGAGTCCGAGGAAAGGGCATACCGGAGCCGCGCGGATCTGGCATTGGCGGGCTGCCGGTGTCACAGTGGTGATGCGGGGCATTGCCCGCTATGGTGGTTGCCCCGCGTGCACGGCGTGCGGGGCTTTTCTCGTTTGCGGCGCCAGCCGCTTACGGGGCAGGTCCCGCAGGCATAGTCAGCAGGGCATTCTGCCGCCGGAGATCCCCGCGGCAGTGATGGGACTCAAGGAGGTCACATCAGCGCCGAACCGCGTATTAACGAGCGCATTCGTGTTCCCGAGGTCAGGCTGGTCGGACCGGCCGGCGAGCAGGTCGGGATTGTTTCGATCGACGATGCGCTCCGGTTGGCTCAGGAAGCCGACCTAGATCTAGTAGAGGTCGCCCCGACAGCACGGCCGCCGGTCTGTAAGCTCATGGACTACGGCAAGTTCAAGTACGAGTCCGCGCTGAAGGCCAGGGAATCGCGTAAGAACCAGGCTCAGACGGTCATCAAGGAGATCAAGCTCCGGCCGAAGATCGACCCGCACGACTACGGCACCAAGAAGGGCCACGTCGAGCGGTTCCTCAAGGCGGGGGACAAGGTCAAGGTAACGATCATGTTCAGGGGGCGTGAGCAGTCCCGGCCCGAACTGGGCTACCGGCTGCTGCAGCGTCTTGCTGGCGACGTCGAGGAGCTTGGCTTCGTCGAGACCTCGGCCAAGCAGGACGGCCGGAACATGACGATGGTGATCGGCCCGCACCGCCGGAAGAGCGAGGGCAAGGCCGAGCGTGCTCTGCAGGGCGATCATGGTGCACAGGAAGACCGTGCTCCGCAGCCCGCCCGCGCCTCGCACAGCCAGGTCGCGCGCGCCGCGCACGACCAGGCGGTCCAGGCGGCCCGGCCTGCGCCGAGCCAGCCGGCTCCGGCTCCGGCTCCGCAGAGCGTGCCAGCTGAGCCGGCCAGGGCTCCGCAGAGCGTGCCAGCTCGGGCGGCCCGGCCTGCGCCGAGCGAGCCAGCTCGGGCGCCCCGGCCCGCGCCCAGCCAGCCAGCGCGGCCCAGCCAGTCAGCACGGCCGAGTCAGTCAGCACGGCCGAGTCAGCCAGCCCCGCAGAGTCAGCCAGCCCCGCAGAGCCAGCCAGCCCCGCA
>JBEKCN010000661.1:0-3525 GCA_050014855.1 Streptosporangiaceae bacterium
AATTGTGCCCTCGGCCATATAAAAGGTACGGTACTGCGAAAGAAACGGAACAAATGCATCCAGGACGTGGACGTGCTGCGTCGTGGATTCTTCCAGGTGCTTCGCCGTGATCTCCAGCACGATGTGAATGATCAGGAACGCCACCGCCCCGAACGAGGTAGCGCGGTGCACCGCCTGCGCCAGCACCCGGTGCCCCGGCGTCATGATGATGCGATTGGTCGCCACCACGCCCATGCAGACCGACCCGGTCAGCGCCAGAAGTGCGAAAACGCCGCTGTACTTCAGGAGAAAATGCTGCGACGCAGCAAGCACGACATGACCGGCTGAGGTTACTGTCGCGGCAAAGATGAGCAGGATCAGAACGATTCCCGCTGACGCCAGGATGATCGGCCGACGTTCTGCACCCTCTCGCGCGCCCGAGGAACGAGTGTCCCTGCGGTCTCGCGAGCGGGTGCGAGTCGTTGTCACGACATACCTCCTCAGGATCGTAATGATCCGGAGAGATCTGAGAGTGGCATGGAATTTACTTCACGGCGGTATCGGTTAAAGCGGCTGATATCACAGTTCGTCAGCCGAATGGTTACCGTAGCAGGTTTGATCACAGCTCGGGCACGAAACGATAATAATAAAGTCTGTAACTCCTTGTTCGTCCGTTTTGTCCAGAGCGCGCCGTGACAGCGGCGAAGGCCGGGCGGCAAGGACGCTCATTGCGGCCCTCGGCTGACCCCCTGCGACCGCAGGAGGAATGGCGGCATCCCCGGGATCCGGAGGTGACGCGGTCCCGCATCGGTACCCTGCTGGCCGCTGAGACGAGGGCCGTCGCATCTGGGCTGGACGATCACCGGGGATGCTGCCGCCTCGCCGCACGGGACCGGCCGCGGCATGTGACGTACCCGGTAGCCAGGTCGCCTGCATCACCCGTTGGCACGGGTATGGGGACACGTTCCTCCTTCGCCCGTATCCCCCGCCCGCATCCGTTATACAGCGACCGATCTCGCGGGTTCCGCGAAATAGGCATTTGCTCAGGAAGCCCGGGGCGCCGCCGGGCCCGGACCTGGGCCGGCCTATGCCGCCGGGGCGGAAACGGCTATACCGCCGGGGCGGAAACGAGCTCGGAAGCCACCAGCTCGGCGATCTGTGCCGTGTTCAGGGCGGCTCCCTTGCGCAGGTTGTCCCCGCAGACGAACAGGTCCAGCGCGCGCGGGTCATCGAGTGAGCGGCGTACCCGCCCCACCCACGTCGGGTCGGTGCCCACCGCGTCGGCGGGAGTGGGGAACTCCCCCCGCTCCGGGTCGTCGGTGAGGACCACACCCGCGGCCTCCCGCAGGACCCGCTGAGCTTCAGCCCGCTCGACGTCGCGGCCGAAGACCGCGTGGACGGCCACCGAGTGCGTGGTCACGACCGGTACCCGGACGCAGGTGGCCGACACGCGAAGGTCCGGCAGGCCGAGGATCTTCCGGGACTCGTTGCGGATCTTCAGCTCCTCGGACGACCATCCGGCGTCCTTGACCGATCCGGCCCACGGCACCACGTTCAGCGCAAGCGGCGCCGGGAACGGCCCCAGATCACCCACGGCGCCTCGCACGTCGCCCGCCCGCTGGCCGAGCGCGTGGCTGCCGCCGACCCGGGCCAGCTGGGCGTACAGGGTGTCGATGCCGGCCTGGCCGGCCCCGGACGCGGCCTGGTAGGAGGCGACCACCATTTCCTGCAGGCCGAATTCGCGGTGCAGGGCGGCCACGGCGACGATGAGCGAGAGCGTCGTGCAGTTCGGGTTGGCGATGATGCCCTTGGGCCGCTTGGCCGCATCCGCCGGGTTGACCTCGGGCACCACCAGTGGCACGCCCGGATCCATCCGGAACGACCCGGAGTTGTCCACCGCCACGGCCCCGCGGGCGGCGGCTACCGGAGCCCACTGCGCGGAGATCTCATCGGGGACATCGAACATGGCCACGTCGATGCCGTCGAAGGCTTCCTCGGACAGCGCCACGACCTCGATCCGCTGGCCGCGGACCCGCAGCGTGCGCCCGGCCGACCGCGGCGACGCGATGAGCCGGATCTCGCCCCAGACGTCCTGCCGGGTCGAGAGCAGGCCGAGCATCACCGTACCGACAGCGCCCGTGGCTCCGACGACCGCCAGGGCAGGCCTGCCCGTCATCGTCCCGTCCCCCCGTACACCACGGCCTCGACCTCATCCGCGTCCAGCTCGAACGCCTTGTGCGCGGCGTTGACCGCCTCGTTCACGTCCTTCTGATCCACGACCACCGAGATGCGGATCTCCGAGGTTGAGATCATGTCGATGTTCACCCCGGCCCCGGCCAGGGCGCCGAAGAACGTCGCGGTCACCCCCGGATGCGAACGCATGCCCGCGCCGATCAGCGACACTTTGCCGATGCGGTCGTCGTAGAGCAGGGATTCGAAGCCGATGGCGCTCTGCAGCTGGCGGAGCGCGGACATGGCTGCCTGGCCGTCGGCCCGCGGCAGCGTGAAGGAGATGTCGGTCCGGCCGGTGGCCACGGCGGAGACGTTCTGCACGATCATGTCGATGTTGATGCCGGCGCCCGCGATGACCCGGAAGATCCCGGCAGCCTCGCCGATCCGGTCCGGAACGCCGACCACGGTGACCTTCGCTTCGCTCACGTCGTGCGCGACTCCGGAGATTATCGCCTGCTCCACGTCGGACTCCTCCACGTCTTCCCCGGCGCCGGCCAGCGCCGTGCTCAGTTGGCCCGTCTCCGTCTTGCGGCCCGCGTGGCCGCTGACCCAGGTCCCTGTCTTGTTGCTGAACGAGGAGCGGACGTGGATCGGCACGTCATAGCGGCGCGCGTACTCGACGCACCGCAGCATGAGTACCTTGGTGCCGCAGGCGGCCATTTCGAGCATCTCCTCGTAGGAGAGCCGCGGGATCTTCCGCGCAGCCCGGACAATCCGGGGATCGGCGGTGAAGACGCCGTCGACGTCGGTGTAGATCTCGCACACGTCGGCGCGCAGCGCGGCGGCCAGCGCCACCGCGGTGGTGTCGGAGCCGCCGCGGCCCAGCGTGGTGATGTCCTTGCTGGTTTGCGACACACCCTGGAAGCCGGCCACGATCGGGATCGCCCCGCCGTCAAGGGCAGCGGCGATCCGGCCCGGCGTCACGTCGATAATGCGCGCCCGGCCGTGTACGGAGTCCGTGATGACGCCAGCCTGCGATCCGGTGAACGACTGGGCTTCCAGGCCGAGGTTGGCGATGGCCATGGCCAGCAGCGCCATCGAGATCCGCTCACCCGCGGTGAGCAGCATGTCCAGCTCACGTCCCGGCGGCAGCGGGCTGACCTGGTTCGCCAGGTAAATGAGCTCGTCCGTCGAGTCACCCATCGCGGAGACCACCACGACCACGCGGTCGCCCGCTTTGTGTGTCGCGACGATCCGCTGCGCTACCCGCTTGATCCCGTCCGCGTCGGCCACCGAAGAGCCACCGTATTTCTGCACGACAAGGGCCACCGACGCATCGCTCCTCCCGGGTTGCTGGCCGACGGACGCTTGAGT
>JBEKCN010000662.1:0-3523 GCA_050014855.1 Streptosporangiaceae bacterium
CGGCCGCGACGGGACGATCATCCCGTCGCGGTCGGCTCTGTCGTATCCGCAGCGAGTTGCTGGCCCCGCGGGGGCCGCTCGTACGCCGCCGTGAGCCGGGCCAGCTCCGGGTCGAGAGCCGCGAGCATGGACCAGATACGGGTTACCCGTGAGCGCATGTCCGCCGCCGCGAGCCCGGCCCCGCAATCGGCGGCCAGCTGGTCAATGGCGCTGATGACCTCGGCGATCGCCTCATCCTCGTTCGAACACACCATCGGATACTAGCGGGGTCGGCTGACAGCCCGGGGCCGTTCGGTCAACTCCAGGAGCGTCTCGTCCGGGCTGGCCTCCGGCTTCGGCGGGAGGCAGCCGAGGCCACCTCGCCCCGCGGTCCGCGCCTGCCGTGCCGCTCACCCCTCCCTGTGGATAACTCCCCTGTGCCTGTGGATAGCAGCAGCCGCCGAATCTTTTTCTTCCGCACAGGGCGTGGAGAGCGTTATCCCAGCTAGCAGGCCTGCGTGGCGAGGCGAGGCCGCTCTCTTCACACCGCCTTCCCCAGGCTGTGCACAGTCCCGGCGGCGTGTCTTCACAAGCTATCCACAGGCGTGTGCACACCATGGGTTGGCGTCCTGGGAACTGGACCGCCAGACTGTCGTAGCCGTCCGCTAGAACGGTTCTGACCGGCCTCTCGCGCTCTCCCGCGCGACGCCGCCTACTGGGAAGGTGCTGCCTGGTGAGTGTCGCCGAGATCGCTCGCCGCGGTGAGGAGTTCGAGCGGACACCTCCGCACGACGTCGCCGCGGAACAGTGCGTCCTCGGCGGGATGCTGCTGTCCAAAGACGCGATTTCCGACGTGATCGAGGTCATCCGGCCGCACGACCATTACCGCCCGGCTCATCAGATCATCCATGAGGTCGTCCTGGACCTGTACGGCCGTGGTGAGCCAGCGGACGCGATCACCGTGGCCAACGAGCTCACCCGGCGGGGCGAGATCGGCCGGGTCGGCGGGGCGCCCTACCTGCACACCCTCATCGCGTCCGTGCCGACGGCCGCGAACGCTGGATACTACGCACGCATCGTCCGGGAGCGGGCGATCCTGCGGCGGCTGGTGGAGGCCGGCACCCGGATCGTCCAGTTCGGCTACGCGGGTGACGCCGAAGCCGACGACCTGGTGGACCGGGCCCAGGCCGAGGTCTACGCGATCACCGACCACCGGGTGACCGAGGACTATCAATCGCTGGCCGACATCATGCCGGGCGCGCTGGACGAGATTGAGGCGATCGGCAGCCGCGGTGGCGCGATGACCGGCGTGCCGACCGGCTTCGCCGACCTGGATTCGCTGACCAACGGCCTGCACCCCGGCCAGATGGTCGTCATCGCGGCCAGGCCTGCCGTGGGGAAGAGCACGCTGGCTCTCGATTTTGCTCGCGCCGCCGCCATAAAAAACGGGCTGAGCACGGCGTTCTTCAGCCTGGAGATGGGGCGAAACGAGATCACCATGCGGCTGCTGGCGGCCGAGGCCCGGGTGCCGCTGCACACGATGCGCACCGGGCAGATGAGCGATGACGACTGGACGAGGCTGGCCCGGCGGATGAGCGAGGTCGCTGACGCCCCGCTGTTTATCGATGACTCCCCGAACATGTCAATGATGGAGATCCGGGCCAAGTGCCGGCGGCTCAAGCAGCGCCACGACCTGCGCATGGTGATCATCGACTACCTGCAGCTCATGTCATCGCCAAAGCGGGTGGAGAACCGGCAACAGGAAGTTTCCGAGATGTCCCGGTCGCTGAAGCTGCTCGCGAAGGAGATCGATGTCCCGGTGGTCGCGCTCTCACAGCTCAACCGCGGTCCGGAGCAGCGCACCGACAAGAAGCCGCTGCTGTCCGACCTGCGCGAATCCGGTTGCCTGACAGGTGACACGCGGATTCTCCGCGCCGACACGGGCGCGGAGGTTGCCCTCAGCGAATTGCTGGCCTCTGGAGAACGCAATGTCCCGGTTTGGTCGCTGGACGAGCGGCTGCGTCTTATCCCGCGGACCATGACGCATGCGTTCTCGAGTGGCGTCAGGGAGGTCTTCCGTGTGCGGCTGACGTCTGGCCGCCAGGTTCAGGCGACGGCCAGCCATCCATTCCTCACCTATGACGGCTGGCGTCCGCTGGGAGAAATTGCCGTCGGCTGCCGGGTCGCCGTCCCCCGGCACACCCCGGGACCGCTGGCCGAGCGGCCCATGCCCGAGCCTGAGATCATCATGCTGGCCCATCTTCTCGGCGATGGATCTTTCGTCCGAGGCCAGCAGATCCGGTATGCCAGCACCGACGAAGCGAACCTGGCTGCGGTGGCGACGGCCGCACGGCATTTTGGCATCACGCGGGCCCGGGACGACTACGCAGCAGCCCGGTGCACGTCGCTGCGCCTCCCAGCGCCGTACCGGGTGGCCCGGGGGCGCCGCAACCCGGTCGCGGTCTGGCTCGACTCACTTGGGCTGTATGGCCTCCGGAGCTATGAGAAGTTCATCCCTGCGCCCGTGTTCTCGTTGCCGAAAGAGCAACTGGCGTTGTTCGTGCGCCACTTGTGGGCGACGGACGGGTGCGTCTGGTGGGACACCACGGCCGGGTCCGCCAGGATCTACTACGCGTCCACTAGTCGCCGGATGGTCGATGATCTCTCGCGCCTGCTGCTGCGCTTCAACGTAATAACGCGCGTCAAGCAGGTCAGCAAGGGGACCTACCGGCCCTGTTACCACCTGCACCTTTACGGAGCCGAGAATCAGCTGCGTTTCCTGGAGAACATCGGCGTGCACGGTGCCCCCGAGACGATGGCGAACAAGGTACGGGCCATCCTTAGCGCCGTCCAGGGCAACACCAACCTTGACACGGTGCCCCGGGAAGTATGGGAACGGGTACGAAGTGTCCTCGTGGACCGGAAAATGCCCCACCGCGAGTTCGCTGTTGCGCTCGGAACCCAGTTCTGCGGAAGCACCATGTGGAAGCACGCGCCGAGCCCGGCCCGGCTCGGGAGGGTCGCGACGATCCTTGACGATGCCGAGCTCGAGATGATGGCCACCAATGACGTGTTCTGGGACGAGATCGCGTCCGTGGAAAGCATCGGCGAGCAGCCGGTTTACGACGCCACCGTAGTTGGCTCGCACAACTTCGTCGCCAACGGAATCAGCCTTCACAACAGCATCGAGCAGGATAGCGACGTAGTGATCCTGCTGCACCGGGAGGACGCGTACGAGCGTGAGTCGCCGCGAGCGGGCGAGGCGGACCTGATCGTGGCCAAGCACCGCAACGGCCCGACCACGACCGTCACCGTGGCTTTCCAGGGTCACTACAGCCGCTTCGTCGACATGGCGCCTAGCTGAGCAACCGTTGTAGCGTCGTGCCTCAGTGGCATTTTCCAAACGATCTTGGCATCCCGATGGCATGCGTGTCCCAGACGCGGCATCCAATGATGTCTTAGTGGTCACGCCCGTAAGTTCGTCGGGGTCAGGTCATCTGCTGCACCGCATCGACGCCCACGAGAAAGCCCAGCCCCGCGCCCC